>JAAYZY010000438.1 GCA_012514615.1 Chloroflexota bacterium
GGCGACGAGGTCATCACCACCCCGTTCACCTTCGTGGCCACGGCCAACACCATCTCGCGGGCTGGGGCAAGGCCGGTCTTTGTGGATATCGACCCCACCACCTTCAACCTTGATCCGGCCAGGGTGGAGCAGGCCATCACGGCCCGCACCCGCGCCATCGTGCCGGTGCACCTCTATGGCCAACCGGCGGAGATGGCCCCCCTGCTTGAGCTGGCTCAGGCCCGCGGGCTGGCCACCGTGGAAGATGCGGCGCAGGCCATCGGCGCCCGCTACCGCGGCCAGCCGGTGGGCGCGCTGGGGCAGATCGGGTGCTTCAGCTTCTACCCCACCAAGAACCTGGGGGCCTACGGCGACGCTGGGCTCGTCACCACCAACGACCCCGGCTTGGCTGAGGGCCTAGACACCCTGCGCCGTCACGGGGGCCGCGGCAACTACTACCACGAGCGCGTCGGCTACAACAGCCGCCTGGACGAGTTGCAGGCCGCCGTCTTGCGGGTGAAGCTGCGTCACCTGCCGGCCTGGAACGAACGCCGGCGAGCCATCGCCCGCCGCTACTCCCAGGCGCTGCAAGCAGCGCCGGTGGGCCTGCCGGTGGAGGCTGCCGGCACCGAGCACGTCTACCACCAATACACCATCCGCGCCCCACAGCGGGACAAGCTGCGCCAGGCCCTTGCCGCCGAAGGGATCGGCAGCATGGTCTACTACCCCCTGCCCCTGCACCGCCAGGAGATGTACCGCTCTCTGGGGTTGGGGCTAGGTAGCTACCCACAGGCCGAACGGGCGGCGGACGAGGTGCTGTCGCTACCCATCTACGCCGAGCTGGCGGATGCGCAGGTGGACGAGGTGGCCCAGGCCATCTGCCGCTTCTACGGCGTCCCGTTCCCGCAGGCCTAGTCTGTTTGCGCGAATCGCCCACGTTGGGGTAGAATGCACAGTGGAGCATGTGAAGCAGCGCCCTGCCAGGGCAGGCGCGGCTGCCGGCGATCCCGCGATCGACTCAGGAGGAGTTAGAGTTGGCGAATACAAAATCGGCGCTCAAGGCAGCGCGGCAGGCACAGAAGAACTACCTGCGGAACCGAGTGGTGCTGTCGTCCACGCGGACGTACGTGAAGAAGGCGCGTTTGGCTCTGGCCAACGCCACTGCGCAGGAAGCCCAAGAGGCGGTGCAGCGGGCCATGGCTGCTTTGGATCGGGCGGCCCAGAAGGGCGTCATCCACCCGAACAACGCGGCGCGGCACAAGTCTCGCCTGATAAAGGCCTACAACCACAAGCTCACCACAGGCGACGCCGCTTAAGGTTCCCCACACCGCCGCCTGGCCGCGCCAGCCGGCGGCACTGCCCAGCAGCAGATCACGTGTGCTCACGGACCCCGTCGTGGGCACACGTTTTGTTGCCTGCTTCTCCCTAACGATAGCGGCTGCGTATCTGCCAGATGCCCCAGAACGCCTGCTTGATCTCGTTCAGGTTCGTGTTGGACTTCCCCCGCTGCCGATTGACGAAGACCGTGGGCGCCTCGCCGAAAGTGCGGCCCTGGCGGAAGAGGGCATAGGCCATCTCGCTGAGGACGATGTAGCCGCTGGTGCGGATCTCATCCAGGGGCAGGGTGGCCAGCGCGGCGCGGCGATAGCAGCGGTAGCCGTTGGTGTAATCGTGGATGGGGATCGCCAGCAGCCCGCGGGCGTAGAGGTTGGCCACGCGGCTGAAGACCCGCCGCTGCCATCCCCAATTGACGATGCGGCTGCCCGGGAGATATCGGGAGGCGACGACCACGTCGTAGGTCTCGGCCATGGCCAACAACCCCGGCAGCTCGCCGGGATCGTGGGAGAGGTCGGCGTCCATCTCCACCACGTGGCTGGTCGCGGCGTCATCCAGGGCGCGGCGGAAACCGGCCAGGCAGGCCGATCCTCGCCCCCCTTTGCCTGCGCGGTGGAGCACCTCCAAGCGCGGCTCCTGGGCCGCCAGGTCGTCCGCCAACGCCCCGGTCCCGTCTGGCGAGTTGTCGTCCACCACCAGTATGCGCAGCGGAAGCGGCAGAGCCAGCAGTTGGCGCGCCACCAAAGGGAGGTTGTCCCGTTCGTTGTATGTTGGGATGACCACCACGACGTTCACCGAGCATCCTCCTGCGGTGCTGCAACCTGCAGCGCATGGTACCCCAAGGCGTCCATTCCGTCAAGCGTTTGTATTGACAACTGCCGCTGGCTTCGAGTATAATCCAGACAGACGTACAATTCCTTTGTACAGCAGTTTGGCACGCCTGCAGATCACCAGGGGCCGTCCTGCACCGGCTGGTGGCCGATGCACCAGCCTTGGCAGTGTGTCACTCACCTGCGTCACCAGGGGTACCGAAGGCCTTTGGGCATCCCAACACTCTGCAACCCTTCGGGTTCCAAAGAAGGGAGGTGATCGTTCAACCGCCTGACCCTCTATCCCCAAGCGATTCGCACCGAAGACCCAACGCAGCACGACCTCGTTGGAGGCTCCGCGAGAAGCAAAGAGAAGGCGAGGAGGCAGAACGTATGCACGCCAGAAAAGGAATGCGAATCCTAGGTCTGCTGATGACAGTGGCCATGTTGCTCTCGCTGGCGGGCCCGGCCATGGCTGCGCCCCCGGCGCCAGACAGCGATACCTCAACGCCTGGCTTGGCTCTGGGTGGCGGCGCGCTGCGCCCCCATGAGAAGCCGCTAACCCTCACCCCAGACTACAAGCCGGCGCGGCTGAACCGCGGCCCCGATCCTGCGGCCTACCGGCGGCTGATGCAGGCAGAACGCCAGGCGTTGGCCAGCGGCACCAGCCCCCAGTCCCTGGGCTTCGGCTTCCAGGGCGATGCCAATGTCCTCTACATTCTGGTGGAGTTCACCGGCACGCAGACGTTCGACGTTCTGGATCCGGACACCTGCGAGGCGACCGGCGAAACGGTGACCATCGCGGGCCCGCTGCACAACATGATCCCCCCGCCGGGCCCCCGCGACAACAACACATTCTGGACGGACGACTTCTCGGCCGACCTCTACCGGAAGCTGCTCTTCGATGACGCCAGCGGCGGCATCGGGGTGGTGCGCACCGACCTCAACAGCGGAGCCGGCGTGGACCTGAGCGGTAAGACCTTCCGCGCCTACTACGAGGAGATCTCCGAAGGTCAGTACTCCCCTGGCGGCACCGTCATCGGCTGGGTGCAGGTGCCTGTCTCCGAAGGCGAGTATGGCGCCGATTCGTGCATTCCCGGTGTGGGGCTGGACGAAGGCAGCGACAACCGCAACGGCCCGGTCTACCGAGTGGTGGCCGATGCCCTGGACGCCTTCCGCGCCGCCAACCCCGACTTCGATTGGACCCAGTTCGACCAGAATGGCGACGGCTACGTGGATACCATCCAGTTCATCCACGCCGGCATGGGCCAAGAGGCCGGCGGCGGCGCCCAAGGGACGTTCTCCATCTGGTCGCACTCTTGGGGCGTGAACCCGCCTGGCGGCTATGTGGTGGACCCGGTCAACGACGTCCGCGTCTTCCGCTATGGCATCAACCCCGAGAACCTGGACGTGGGCGTGGCCGCCGAGGAGTTCGGCCATGCCACCTTCGGCCTGCCCGACATCTATGACTACACCGGCTTCAGCAACTCCAACGCCTTCTGGTACATCATGTCCGGCGGCTCGTGGAACGGTGAGCTGGGCGGCATGGAGCCGGCGCCCTTCCCCCTGTGGTTCCGCTGGCTGGCTGGCTGGATCGGCGACGACGACATGGCGGTCTTCGATCTGGAGAGCGAAGAGGCCTGGGTCAAGCTGGGTCAGCGCGAAGTGACCCCTGAAGGCACCCTGGAAGGCTTCCGGTTTGACCTGCCTCCCACGGTGAGCACCGTGGATAACCCCATGGGCAGCGGACAGGCCTGGTGGGGCGGCGAAGGCAACTACATCGAGAACACCCTCATCCAGCAGTTCGACCTGACCACGGCCACTGCGCCGGTGGTCTTCTCCTTCGACTCGGCATGGGATATCGAGACCGACTGGGACTACGGCTTTGTCGGCGTCTCCACCGACGATGGGGCCACCTGGACCTACATCCAGGACCTCTCCGGCTTCTTCACCGACACCAGCCCCAATGGCCAGAACAAGGGCTGGGGCCTCACCGGCCCTGGTAATGGGCGGCTGGAGTTCGACCTTTCCCCCTACGTTGGCGGGACCGTCTGGGTACGGGTTGAATACTGGACCGACGCGGCCGTGAACGAGGCCGGCTGGTTCGTGGACAACTTCAGCCTGGACGATGCCACAGGCAACCTCTTCGCCGATGACGTGGAGGCCGGAGCCGACGGCTGGACGGCGGACGGCTGGGTCTTGGTGCCGTTCCTGGTGGAATCGCCGCACTACTACTTAGGCGAGTGGGTGAACCACAGCGGCTTTGATCACGGCCTGCAGTACGCCTACCAGACGGTCTACTCCGATGACGACGAGTGGGAAGTGGACCGCCTGCCCTACAACGTGCCCGGTCTGCTGGTGGCCTACCGCGACACCCGCTGGAGCACTCAGTACCCTGGCGACGAGTACGCCTCGCCCAGCTTCGGCTACAAGCAGGGGCACCTGGTGGTGGATGCGCACCCCTGGCCATGGAGTTGGGACTCTGACGGCGCGGCCCTGAGCGGTCGGGTGCAGGGCGCCGAC
>JAAYZY010000439.1 GCA_012514615.1 Chloroflexota bacterium
AACATCCGCAAGTTCGTCTACTACCTCCTCTCGTGCAACGTGGGCGAGATCCTGGTCATCTTCCTGGCCATGATCAGCGGGCTGCCGCTGCCGCTGGTGGCCATCCAACTCTTGGTGCTCAACCTCATCACCGACGGCGCGCCGGCTTTGGCCCTGGGTCTGGAAAAGGGCGACCCCGACATCATGGATCAGCCGCCCCGTCCGGTGCATGAGCCGGTGGTCAATCGGGCAATGATCACGGGGATCGGCGTGCAAGGACTGGCCATCGCTGCGGCTACCCTGACGGCCTTTGTCATCGGCCTGCGCTGGTTCCCCGACAACCTGGCCCATGCCCAGACCATGGCCTTCAGCACCCTCTCCATCTCGGAGCTCTTGCGGGCCTACACCAGCCGCTCGGAGCGCTACGCCATCTGGGCCATTGGGCCCCTCGCCAATCGCTACATGCAGTACGCTGTGCTGAGCAGCCTGGCCATCTTGCTGGCCATCATCTATGTGCCGGCCTTGGACCCGATCTTCAACACCACCTTCTTGACGCTGAAGGACTGGTTGGTGATGATCCCGCTGATCCTCGTCCCGTCGGTGGCGGCTGAGGTGAACAAGTGGGTGCTGCGGCGGTCGGAAGCGACGGCGTAGCGACCGGAAGAAGCGGAAGCGAGTGATGCTGGCTCATGTTTGAACTGATCTTCTTGGGGACCTCTGCCTCGGCGCCGTCGGTGCGCCGAGGCTTGCCCTCGGCGGTGGTGCTGCACAAGGAGTACCGCTTCTTGGTGGATTGCGGCGAAGGCACGCAGCGGCAGCTCCTGCGCAGCGGTTTGGGCTTCCGCCGCTTGGACCGCATCCTGCTGACCCACGGCCACCTGGACCACATCCTGGGGTTGGGGGGGCTGGCCTCCACCTTCGCCCGCTGGGAGATGATCCCACGCATGGAGTTCTATGGTGGGGAGTGGGCGCTGCGTCGAGTACAGGCGCTCATGGCCGTGGTCTTTGGCCCCGGCGAGCCGCCCATGGAGATCGACTACTGCCCGCTGCAGCCGGGCGTGATCTTCGAAGACGAGACGTTTCAACTGTTCGCCTTCCCGGTGAACCACCGGGGCCCTGGGTGTCTGGGCTACGGCTTCGTGGAGAAGCCTCGCCGGCCTTTCCTGGCCGACGAGGCCACGCGCTTGGGCGTCCCGGCCGGGCCGGAACGGAAGCTGCTGGTGGCGGGCCAGCCAGTGACGATGGCCGACGGGCGCACCGTGACCCCCGATGAGGTACTGGGCCCCCAGCGGCCGGGGGCGCGCCTAATCTTCGTGGGCGACGCCGGCCGCACCGACGACCTGCTGGAGGTGGCCGCGGAAGCTGACGCCCTGGTCATCGAGGCCACCTACCTAAACGAAGATGCCCAAACTGCCAAGGAGTTTGGGCATCTCACGGCGGCTCAGTCGGCCACGCTGGCTCGGGAGGCCAACGTGCGCCAGCTCTTCTTGACCCACATCTCGCGTCGCTACTCGGCGCGCCAGGTGCTGGAGGAAGCCCAGCCGATCTTCCCCAATGTGCTGGTGCCCAACGACCTGGACCGCTTCCGCATCGTCAAGCCAGAAGAATAGTCTCCCGCTACGGGGCCGGCGTGGCCAGCGGCGAATCGCCGGCCGCGCTGGTGGGCGTGGCCGGAGGCGGGGTGGGCGTCTGCGGCGCGGCGGCGCCGAACGCGCCGCGGCCGTAGGCGGCGCTGTCAGCGCGGCTGTAGACCACGATCTCCACCTCCCCGCTGGCCGGGTCCAGTTCCGGCGGCACGGTGAGCATGAGCGCCTGGGCCTGGTAGGGGCCTTCCAGCTCCAGCAGGATGGCCAGCGGTTGGTCGGGCTGGCCCATCGGGGTGAGGCGCAGGTCGGCCTCCCGCCCCTGCCCGTCGTACGAGAAGCCCTGCACCAAGAGCTCGCGGTCGCCGATCACCTGGGCGCGGCCGGCCACTCCGTGGGCCTGCCCCTGCAGCTCGGCCGCCTGCCCCACCGGCAAGAAGGGCCCCTTGGGCGTAGGCGGCGGGGGCGGGGGCGGCGGGTTCGTGGGTGTGGCGATGACCACCGGCGTGGCGGTGGCCGGGGCTGGCGTGGGGCTGCCGCCACAGGCGGCCAGGGTGGCCAGGGCTGCCCCCAGACACAGAAGAACGGGAATCGCTCTGCGCATCAGCAGGTCCTCCTTGCGACGGTCCGGGTCCATGGGCCTGCACATCCCCGCAAGGGGAGGGCCCGGCCCCAGTATAGCATGATCGGCGGCAAAAGACAACGGGCAGGCGAGAGGGAGATGGGCGAAGAACGTCCCGCAGGCCCACGGCCTGCGGGACGTTGACGAGCAAGCGCGGACGGGGAACGGGGTTAGGCCCCTACCTCCACCAGGGCGTCTACGGCGCGCACGCCGCGGCCTTCCGGCAGCACCATGAGCGGGTTGATATCCAAGGCGGCGATGAGGTCGCCCAGGTCGGCCGCCAACTGCGACAGGCGCACCAGCGTGTCGGCCAGCGCTTCCCTGTCGGCCGGCGGGCGACCGCGGAACCCCTGCAGCAGCTTGACGCCGCGGGTCTCGCCGATCATGGTCAGGGCTTCGTCGTGGCTGATGGGCGGCAGGCGCAGCGCCGAGTCTTTGAGCAGCTCCACCAGGATGCCGCCGGAGCCGAAGACCACCACCGGGCCGAACTCTCGGTCCCGCAGCACGCCCAGGATGACTTCCAC
>JAAYZY010000440.1 GCA_012514615.1 Chloroflexota bacterium
CACCGTGAAGACCGCCCAGGGCCGCCCCTGGTCCAGCCAGGTTGCCGAGCCCACCGCGCCGACCTTGCTGCCTGGTAGCGTCGGCCCTGCCTCGTTGCGGGTGATCCACAAGATCTTCGGCTTGTCCGTCCCCGACTCCCGAAAGCGCATCGCGTCCATGGCGTCGATCAGCCCTGTGCTGGGGTTGAAGCGCACCACGAAGCTCTCTTGCTGATCCCCATACGGCACGAAGAGCAACGCCGTCTGGTCGTCCACCGGCGCCCAGCGAACTCGAGGGTCAGTGACCAGCACAGCCGGGAACATGGCCGCCTCGGCCCACAGAGCCAGGTTCGCGCCCTGGTTGGCGTTGGGATCGCCCCGGGTGCTGCCCATGGGGCTTTCGAAGAAGCTCTCGCCGTCGAGATACCCTTCGTTGACCTTGAGGAGCGGCAGGCCGAAGAAGGTGGCTTCGAAGTAGTGGCGGTAGTCTCTGCCGGCATTGTGCACGAAGATGAAGCGAGCCGGCAGCGGCACGTTCAGCGCTGGCCGGATGGTCGCCCGGCCGGTCAACACCACCGTCTCTATCACCGGCGCCTGGTCGCCGTAGACGGCACGGTAGAAGCGCTCCACCGGCGCTGGCAGCCCGCCGGGCAATGGGACGGTGGGCAGCGTTGGCGTCCGCTGGGCGAAGTCGGGGAACGGCCCCGGCCGAATCTGCAGGCCCAGCCAACCCAGCAAGGACAGGGCCACAACAACGGCTACTGCTTTCCTCGTTAGATCCATGGTTTGTCCTTTCCTCCCCAGACGAGGCCATCGGTGCCGCCCGAGCGCCCCCCCTTCTCCCGACGCCGCTCCAACCGCATAGTGTAGCACGACTTCGCCCAGAGCGCCAAATTGGCTTCCCTGCTCACCGTTGACATTTTCGGCAACCTTGGCTACAATGACGGGGTGAGTTGCCATCCTCTGCCGCGGCTGCTGTGGTCGGCCCAGCGATCGGCCCAGCGACAGCCAGGTCTGGAGCGTATCGCCAACATGAAGGTCAGATTCTGGGGTGTGCGCGGGTCGATCCCTTCGCCGATTTCGCCGGCGGACCTGGAGGGGAAGCTGCTGCGCGTGCTCCAGGGAGCCCAAGGGGTCGATCTGGCCGACGCTGAGCAGGTGCGGCGCTACCTGGCCCAGATCCCCGCCCCCCTGCGCGGCACCTTCGGCGGCAACACCTCCTGCGTGCAGGTCTCGTCCGGCGATCAGAGCCTCATCCTTGACGCTGGGTCGGGGATGCAGAGGTTGGGCGGCGCCTGGCTGGCCGCCGACGAAGCCACCCGAGCGCGGCACCACCACATCTTCATCTCCCACCTGCATTGGGACCATACCATCGGCCTCCCGTTCTTTGCGCCGCTTTCCGATCCCGCCTGCGAGGTGGCCATCTACGGCGCCCACACCGGTTTCAGGGAAGGCCTATTGGCCCAGCACCGACCGCCCAACTTCCCGGTGCCGCTGGAGGGTCTCCCGGCTCGCCAGGTCTTCCGCCAGATCGTCCCGGGGCAGCCGCTGACGGTGGGCCCGTTCGTGGTGGACTGCATGGAGATGGTCCACCCCGGGGGGTCGTTTGCCTTCCGCATCAGCGACGAGAGGGCCGCTGTGGTCTACGCCACGGATGCCGGCTTCCCATCCCGCCATGGGCCGACCCTGAGCCCTTACCTGGCCTTCGTGCAGGCCGCCGACCTCCTGATCTGCGACGCCCAGTTCAACTCTCAAGAAGGCCTGCATGGCCGCGAAGGCTGGGGGCACAGCTCGCCGCTGGTGGGGGCCGACCTG
>JAAYZY010000441.1 GCA_012514615.1 Chloroflexota bacterium
AAATCGATGTGACCAGTCGGCTGACCAAGAGCCTGAGCCTCAACATCCCCATCCTCTCAGCAGCCATGGATACGGTGACGGAGGCTCGCCTGGCCATCGCCCTGGCCCGCGAAGGGGGGCTGGGCATCATCCACCGCAACATGACCATCGAGAACCAAGCGGGCGAGGTGAACAAGGTGAAGCGCTCCGAGTCGGGCATGATCGTGGACCCGATCTCGTTGCCGCCGACGGCCACCCTGCAGGATGCCGAAGACCTGATGGCCCGCTACCACATCTCGGGCATTCCCATCACCCAAGACGATGGCGCCTTGGTCGGCATCCTCACCAACCGTGACGTCCGCTTCGTGGAGAACTTCGACCAACCGGTCACCTCTTTCATGACCACCGACGGTTTGGTCACCGCTCCCCTGGGCACCAGCTTGGAGCGGGCCAAAGAGCTGCTGCAGAAGCACCGCATCGAGAAGCTGCCCCTGGTGGACGACCACTTCCGCCTCAAGGGCCTAATCACGGTGAAGGACATTATCAAGAAGCGGGACTTCCCCAACCGCGCTGTGGATGCCAAGGGGCGTCTGCTAGTGGGAGCTGCGGTGGGGGTGGGCGCCGACCTGGAAGAACGGGCCACGGCTCTCAGGCAGGCTGGGGTAGACGTCCTGTCCATCGATACTTCCCACGGCCACTCCAAGGGGGTGCTGCGGGCCATCGAGCGGCTGCGCAAGGCCACTGGCGACCTGCCGATCATGGCCGGCAACGTGGTTACCCCAGAGGGAACGCGCGCGCTCATCGAGGCCGGGGCCGACGCCATCAAGGTGGGCATCGGGGCAGGCTCCATCTGCACCACCCGCATCGTGGCCGGAGCCGGGCTGCCCCAGTTCACCGCCATCCTGATCTGCGCCGAAGAGGCGGCTCGCCACGGCGTGCCCATCGTCGCTGATGGCGGCATCCGCTACTCCGGCGATGCGGTCAAGGCGCTGGCGGCCGGGGCGTCGGTGGTGATGCTGGGCTCCATGCTGGCTGGTCTGGACGAGTGCCCGGGCGAGACGATCATCTTTGAGGGGCGCTACTTCAAGGCCTACCGCGGCATGGGCTCTGAGGGGGCCATGCAGGGCCCTGGGCGGGACCGCTACGCCACCGGCCAGGGCAATGCTGGCAAGCTGGTGCCGGAAGGGATCGAGGGCCGGGTACCCTACAAGGGCAAGCTCTCGGAGTTCGTCTATCAGTTGGTGGGCGGTGTGCGCTCGGGCATGGGGTACGTGGGGGCAGCCAGCCTGGACGACCTGCGGGATCGGGCGCAGTTTGCCCGCGTCTCCCAGGCCAGCCTGATCGAGAGCCATCCGCACGATGTGGTGATTACCAAGGAAGCGCCCAACTACCAGACGCGCCAGTAGGGCGGCTGGGGAGCCTTTCGAGCGAGGAGAACGATGCTGCAAGATAAGGAACTGCGCAGTGCGTTGCCCCTGGCGCTCCAGGATGTGGAGCTGGCGCTGCCCGGCCACAGCCGGGGCAAGGTGCGTGAAGCGTACGCTCTGCCGGGTGGGCGTCGCCTGCTGGTGACGACCGACCGACTGTCGGCCTTTGATGTGGTCTTGGGCGCGGTGCCCTACAAGGGGCAGGTGCTCAACCAGCTGAGCGCCTTCTGGTTCAGGGAGGCAGCCCACATCATCCCCCATCACCTGGTGGACCTGCCCGACCCCAACGCGGCGGTGGTGCAGACGTGCCAGGTCTTCCCGGTCGAGGTGGTGGTGCGGGGCTACATCACCGGTGTGACCAGCACCGCCCTGTGGTACCGCTACGAACAAGGCGAGCGGGTCATCTACGGGCACCGCTTGCCAGAGGGCTTGCGCAAGAACGAGCCTCTGCCTGCGCCGTTGATTACCCCCACCACCAAGGGCGGGCCTACCGGGCACGATGAACGGCTGACGCCGCAGGAGGTGGTGGACGACGGGTGGCTGGACGCGGAGACGTGGGCCCAGGTGCAGGAGGCCGCGGTGGCGCTCTTCCGCTTTGGCCAGGAACGCGCCCGACAGGCTGGCTTGCTGCTGGTGGATACCAAGTACGAGTTCGGGCGGGCGCCCGATGGCACGGTGCGCATCGTGGATGAGGTGCACACGCCAGACTCCAGCCGCTTCTGGGTGGCCGACACCTACCAGCAGCGGATGCGGGAAGGCCAAGAGCCCGACAACTACGACAAGGAGTATGTGCGCCTCTGGTACGCCAGCCAGGGCTACCGCGGCGACGGCACCCCGCCGCCCCTCAGCCCGGAGCTGGCCGTGGCCTTGGCAGGGCGCTACATCCATACCTACGAACGGCTCACTGGCGAAATGTTCCAGCCGGGGGCGTACCCAGCCGGGCCGCGCATTGTGGCCAGCCTGCGGCGCGCTGGCCTGCTGGCCGAGTGAGGGGGTGGCATGGCGAAGGAAGTTGTCATCCTGATGGGCTCCAAGTCCGACTTGCCGGTGGCAGAGACGGTGCGGGAAACGCTGGCCCAGTTCGGCATCCCTTGCCAGATCCGCGTGGCCTCGGCCCACAAGACGCCGGGCAAGCTGCTGGCGCTGCTGGAAGGCTACGAGGCCAGCGGTCGGGTGGGGGTCTACGTGACCATCGCCGGGCGCAGCAACGCCCTTAGTGGCATGGCCGATGGCGTGGTGGCCGCGCCGGTCATCGCCTGCCCGCCCCTTTCGGCGCAGTTCGGCGTGGAAGAGGTCTTCTCGTCGCTGCGCATGCCGTCGGGCGTCTGCCCGGCCGTGGTGCTGGACCCCGGCAACGCGGCCTTGTTGGCGGCGAAGATCCTGGCCCTGGAGGAGCCTTCGCTGCGAGAGAAGGTGGTGGCATACCACCAGCGCATGGCACAAGTCATCGAGAACGATGACCAGGCTCTGCAGGGCTAGGGAGCCGAAGGAGTCACCTTGAAAGAATCGTGTGGGGTGGTAGCGATCTGCGCCCAGCCAGGCAACGACTTGGCTCGCTTGGCCTTCTTTGCCCTGTTCGCGCTGCAGCATCGGGGGCAAGAAAGCGCCGGCATTGCCGTGAGCGATGGGCAGGTGGCCTCGGTACAGAAAGCCATGGGCCTGGTCTCCCAGGTCTTCAACGAGGCGAATCTAGCTCCGTTGAAGGGCCATCTGGCCATTGGGCACACCCGCTATTCCACCAGCGGATCGTCGTTCCTCATCAACGCCCAACCCTATCTGATGGAAACGATGCTAGGACCCCTGGGCGTGGCGCACAACGGCAACCTGACCAACGGGCCTCAGTTCCGTCGGGAGCTGCTGGAACGGGGAGTGGGGCTGGCGGCGTCGTCGGATAGCGAGGTCATCACCCAGATGATGGCCGGCGCCCCGGGCGACTCTTGGGAAGAGCGCATCGTCCACTTCATGCGGCAGGCCGAGGGGGCCTACTCATTGGCCATCCTGACCCGCGACGCCGTCTACGGGGTGCGCGATCCCTACGGGTTCCGCCCGCTGTGCATCGGCAAGCTAAACGGCGACGGTTGGGTGGTGGCCTCAGAGTCTTGCGCCCTACACACGGTGGGGGCTGAGTATGTGCGGGAGCTTGAGTCTGGGGAGGTGGTCCGCCTGGACGTTCACGGCATGACGGCGTTCCAGGCTGTGCCGTCCAAGAGCCAGTCAGCCCTGTGCGTGTTCGAGTTCATCTACTTCGCCCGTCCCGATTCAGTGATCGGTGGGCGTTCGGTGCACGAAGTGCGCCGCCGACTGGGGGCGCGGTTGGCCCAGGAGTACCCGGTGGAGGCGGACATGGTCATGGGGGTCCCCGATTCGGCCATTCCGGCGGCCATTGGCTACGCCTCCGAGAGCGGCATCCCCTATGGCGAGGGGCTCATCCGCAACCGCTACATCGGGCGCACCTTCAT
>JAAYZY010000442.1 GCA_012514615.1 Chloroflexota bacterium
CACCGATGTGGCCTGGATCAACGGCCTCATGCACGTGATCATCGCCGAGGGGCTCTGGGACAAACAGTATGTGGACGAGCGGACCGAAGGGTTCGAGGAGCTGCGGGCCGCCGTGGCCAGCTACACGCCTGAGCGAGTGCAGCAGATCACCGGCATCCCGGCCGACGACCTGCGCAAAGCAGCGCGCATGTATGCCCAGGCCCCCCGCGCCATGGTGCTCTATGCCATGGGCATCACGCAGCACATCACCGGCACAGACAACGTCAAGTCACTGGCCAACCTGACCATGCTCTGCGGCAACATCGGCATCGAGGGCGGCGGGCTCAACCCGCTGCGGGGACAGAACAACGTGCAGGGCGCTTGCGATATGGGCGCGCTGCCCAACGTCCTGCCCGGGTACCAGCCGGTGACCGACGAGGCGGCGCTGACGCGTTTCCAGCAGGGCTGGTCTACTGGCGTGCGCCTCTCCAACCGCGCGGGGCTCACCCTCACCGAGATGGTGCCGGGCATCCTGGAAGGCAAGGTGAAGGGGATGTTCGTCATGGGCGAGAACCCGGTGATCAGCGACCCCAACACACACCATGTGCGGGAGGCCTTGGAGTCGCTGGACCTGCTGGTGGTGCAGGATATCTTCTTCACTGAGACGGCGGCGCTGGCCGACGTGGTGCTGCCGGCTGCCAGCTTCGCCGAGAAAGACGGTACCTTCACCAACACCGAGCGGCGGGTGCAGCGGGTGCGCCAGGCAGTGAATCCGCCGGGCAACGCCCTGCCGGACTGGCAGATCCTCTGCGCCCTGGCTGAGCGGGTGAGGCAGAAGCTGGAGGCGCTGCACTTGGAGAACAACGGCGGGCGCGTGGCCGATCGCGGCCCGACCTATGGCTTCTGGGGCTACCGCACCCCTTCAGAGATCTTCGAAGAAAGCGCTAGCCTGGTGCCCAGCTACGCCGGCATCAGCTACGAGCGCTTGGAACGGGGCGGCATTCAGTGGCCGTGCCCCACCAAGTACCATCCGGGCACGCCGTTTCTGCACAAGGGACGCTTCACCCGCGGCCTGGGCAAGTTCCACGCCATCGAGTTCCAGCCGCCGGCTGAGCTGCCCGATGACGAATACCCGCTGTACCTCAGCACCGGGCGCATCCGCTATCACTACCACACCGGCACCATGACGCGCCGCTCCAAGGGGCTGAGCCTGGTGGCGCCGGAGGAGCGGATCGAGGTGCATCCCATCGACGCCGAGGCGCTGGGGCTTGCCGACGGCGACTGGGCCAAGGTGATCTCCCGCCGTGGAGAGGTGCGGGCCCGCGTGCGGCTCACCGAACGCTCCGCCCCCGGCCTGGTCTTCGGCACCTTCCACTTCAAAGAAGTGCCGATCAACGAGCTGACCAACAACACGCTGGACCCCGTGGGCAAGATCCCGGCCCTCAAGGTCACGGCGGTGCGTCTGGAACGAGACCGGGCGGACCAGCCCGTGGCGCAGTCCGAACCTACGAAGATGATGGAGAGATGAATATGGTGACCGTCATTGTCTGTCTGGGCAGTTCGTGCTACACCCGGGGGTCGGAGCAATTGGCCGAAGCCCTGGAGGCGCTGGTGGTGCGCGAGGGTGTGCAGGAACAGGTGGATCTGCGCGGCGCGCTGTGCATGGAGCACTGCTCCATGGGGGTGTCGGTGCAGGTGGATGACCGCGTCTACCGGCAGGTGGAGCCCCAGCAAGCTGAGCGGTTCTTCTACGAGGCGGTGATGCCGCGGGTGCAGCAAGCGGCCAAGGCCTGAACCTCCTTGGTGAAGCAGGGGCCCGCGCCATCTGGCGCGGGCCCCTCTTTGTCTCTTTCATGGCACAGGCGGCGGCTGACCCAAAGGTGGTCTCAAGCCCCTTGACGGTCCACCCAGGGGGTGCTATAATGAAGTTGCCGCTGGAGTTGGCACAACTTCGGGGATGCTCCACGGCAGCTTCCTGGGCCGACCGACTGTGGAGTAGCTATGGATCGAATCCTGCCGTTCACAGGGAAGGAGCGCCGGAGCCGCTGGTCGTCCTTCTCCCTTGTGCTGGTCCTGTCCGTCTCGGCCTTCGGGTCGTTGGGTTGCAGC
>JAAYZY010000443.1 GCA_012514615.1 Chloroflexota bacterium
AACAGTCCCTTCACCACTACGGTCTCTTCCATTGACCCCATCCTCCCACTGTCCATGGCGCTGCCCTCAGGCTCACTCTAGCTCGGCCACCGAGGGGATCTTGGCTTTGCCTACCTGCCGCACCGTGTGGGCCAGCTGCCCCTCGCGCACCTCCCAGACCGGGATCATGGGGAAGAGCCGCGAGATCAGGGCGTAGAGGCACAGAAACAGCGCCCCCGACCCGATGAGCATGAACAGCTCGGCCCAGGAGGGGGTGTAAGCGCCCCAGTTGAACGGCAAGCGGTTCCGCCGCAGGAAGCCGGTGACGATGATGTACCGTTCCAGGTACATGCCGATGCTGATGCCCACGCAAACCAAGAAGAGGAAGACCGGCGAGCGCCGCACCCTCTTGCTCCACAGCGTGAGCCAGGGGATGGCGATGTTGAACAGGACCATGGCGTACCAGAACGGCGTCATCTGCCCGCGCAGCTGGATGTTGATGATCTCGTGGCCGATGGCGTCGCCGCCGTACCATTCCACGTGGTAGTCCGAGAAGAAGAAGTAGACCCAGACGAAAGAGAAGACGAAGAGCAGCTTGGCCAGCGACTCGAAATGCTCTTGGCGCACGAAGTAGTGGAGCTTCATGTTATAGCGCACCAGGAAGAGGATGCAGATCACCGCCGACAGGCCGGAGTAGATGGCCCCGACGATGAAGTAGGCCCCGAAGATGGAGCTGCGCCAGCCGATGACCTTGGTCATGGCCAGATCCCACGAGACGATGGTGTGCACCGAGAACATGATGGGGATGATGGCGAAGGCGAAGATGCGGATGGCCGTCTGCAGGTTGTGCCATTCTCGCTCGGTGCCCCGCCAGCCGAAGGACAAGGTGCGGTAGAGCCGTTGCCGCCAGCCGGTGGAACGGTCTCGGGCCATGGCCAGGTCGGGGATCAGGGGCATGAAGACATACAGTGTGCTGCCCACCAGGTACGAGAGGATGGCCAACTCGTCCCACAAGAAGGGAGAGTGAAAGTTGGGCCACAGCCCTCGCTGGTTGGGGTAGGGCACGATCCAGTAGGCCCGCCAGACGCGCCCGATATCCATGCCCAGGAAGGCCACGGCGATGATCAGCGAGACGGAGGTCATGATCTCGGCAGCGCGGGTGATGGGGCGGCGGAACTCGGCCTTGAAGACGCGTAGGATGGCGGAGACGAAGGTGCCGGAATGACTGATGCCGATCCAGAAGATGAAGCTGGCGATGAAGATGCCCCAGTAGACGGGCCGGCCCAGGCCGGTGACGCCCATGCCCCAGCGGATCATGTAGAGCCAGGACCCCAAGAAGCCGGCCACGGCCACCGCCCCCAGCAAGCCCACCACCAGCCAATAGGTCTTGCCGGTGCGGTGCATGGAGTCCATGACCATGCGGTTCATCTCCTCTTGCGGCCGGGGGTCCAGCAAGAGGTGTTGACGACGGTCCTCTTCTTCAGCGTGCGCCAGTGGCCGGGAGAGCGTGTCAGCCGACATAGGAATCGCCTCGCTTGAGATAGGCTATGGAGGGCTGGGTGCCCATTTCTTCCAGCAGGACGAAGGCGCGGTTGGAGCGCTCCAGCTTGGAGACGCGGCTGTCGGGGTCGTTCAGGTCGCCAAAGACCAGGGCGTCGGTAGGGCAGGTCTGCACGCAGGCGGGGGTCACGTCGCCGTCGGCCAGGGGCACGCCCTTGGCCCGGGCCTCCTGCCGCGCCCGGTGGATGCGCTGCAGGCAGAAAGAGCACTTCTCCATGATGCCGCGGGTGCGCACGGTGACATCGGGGTTGAGTTGCTGGTGCAGCGGGTCGGGGAAGGGTGGGTTGAACCAGTTGAACGAGCGTACGTTGTAGGGGCAGTTGACGGCGCAGTAGCGGGTGCCCACGCAGCGGTTGTAGACCTGGATGTTGACTCCGTCTTCCTGGCTGTGCACCGTGGCGTAGAAGGGGCAGACCGGCTCGCACGGCGCCTTCTGGCAGTGCTGGCAGAGCAGCGGCAGGAAGCGCGCATGCAGATGGGGCGTCTCGCCGGACCAGTGCCGCTCGATGCGGATCCAATGCATGGCGCGGCCCATGAGCACCTGCTCCACACCCACCGCCGGCACGTTGTTCTCGGCGTGGCAGGCCACCACGCAAGCCTGGCAGCCGGTGCACAAGTCCAGGTCGATGACCATGCCCCAATGGTGCTTGTCTGTTGCCATGACGCCTCCGAGTCTGCCCCTGAGTCGTTCCGTGGTGGTGGGGCCTAGGGCTCCGAGCCGCTCTGCATGTAGTTCACCCCTTCCGGGCTCTCCAGTCGCGGCAGCGGCCGGCGGCGGCCGGTCGGCTCCAGGCGCACGGCGGCGCCCCAGGCCAGATGCCCGCCCTGGCCCACCTGCGGGGCCAGCAGCCGCGCCGGGTTGGCCCCGTGCCCCTTGGCGTAGCGTCCGTAGCCTTGGTGGCCTTGCCCCAGCGGCATGGCCGCCACCCCTTCGGCCAGGCCCGGGAAGCGGTAGACCACCGCTTCCACCTCCCCAGCCGGCGAGCAGACCCGCACGATGTCGTTGTCTTGCAGGCCGAGCCGGTCGGCCGTGTGGGGGTGGACTTCCACCCAGGTCTCCCAGGCTACCGTGGTCATGGGGTCGGGCGTTTCTTGCAGCCAAGGCTTGTTGGCCCCTCGCCCGTCAAACAGGGTGGTGGACGGGTAGAGGAGCAGGCTGAGCGGGTAGTCGGGCGATGCCGAGGCCAGGGCCAGCGGCGGCGCGGGCGCGGCGGTCAGGGGCGTGGGGCTCTCGGGCTGGGGCTGCTCGGCCCACCAGCCGCCCTGTCGGCGGAAGCCGCTCCAGATGCCTGCGCCCAGGGCAGCTAGCTGCTCTTGCAGGAAGGCCACCTCGTTGGGCCAGGGCAGCGCCTGCTTGACCTCGCCGCCCAGGGCGTCGGCCAGAGCCAGCAGCACGTCGGCGGTGGACCGGGTGTCGTAGAGCGGGCGGGTGACCGGCTGCAAGGCGCTTACTGTGGGCCGGTCGGCCAGGAGCGGCACGTGGTAGCCCCAGCTTTCCAGGTTGGTATGGTCTGGCAGCAGCAGGTCGGCCTGGGCTGCCGTCTCGTCTACGGCCGAGTTGAACGAGACGACGTAGGGTACCTGAGCCAAAGCCTCCGCCAGCTCGGGGTAGGGCAGCTCGAAGACCGGGTTCAATCCGTGGATGAAGAGCACCTGCACCTGGCCGGTCTGGATGCATCCCACCAGTTCCTGTACCTGGGCGAAGGGGGAAGGCAGAAGCGCCCGGAAGCCGGCTACCCCGGGGCTTGGCGTCCGATAGACGCCGCCCGGTTGCCCAACGCGCCCCAGCAGCACGTTCAGGGACAGCACCGCGTCCAGGGCGGCAGGGGCCGCGCCCTCTCTGCCGAGGGCCGCGCCGGGGAGGATCACCGCCTGGGGCCAGCGGGCCAGGATGGCAGCCAGCCGTTCCAGCTCCGCCACCGCGACCCCGCTGGCCGCGGCCGCGGCCGGCACGTCTGCCTCGGCGAACCAAGAGGCCAAGGCGCTGCCTGCGCCCACTCCCTGGGCCGCCAGCAGCTTGCCCAGGGCTCGGGCCACCAGCGCCTCGCTGCCTGGCTGCAGCGGCACCCACTCGTCGGCGCAGGCCGCCGTGGCCGAAAGGCGCGGTTCGAACTGCACCAGGTAGCCGCGCTTGCCCAGGTCTCGCCGGCGCATGGCGCTGTAGGCCCGGCTGTAGTGGAGGGGGGAGAGCCATGTCTCCAAGAAGTTGGCCCCGAAGGAGAAGACCACGTCGGCTTGCGCCAGATCGAACAGCGGCAAGGCTGGGCTGCCCAGGCGGGCCTGGCTGGCCTCGGAGAGGAGCCGCCAGCCCACCATCTCATCGCCCAGGGTGAAGTGCAGCGGCGGCGGCGCGCCCAGGGCGGCCAAGAAACGCTGCGCCAGCAGTTCCAGGTGGGTGGGCAGGTTGCCGCCCAAGAACGCCACGCCCTCGGGAGCGGCCCCGGTCAGGCGGGTGGTCACTTCTTGCAGCGCCGCTTCCCAGGGCAGCGGCTGGAACTGCAGCGAGCCGCGCCCCCCAACCTGGCCCACGGCATGGCGCAAGCGGTCGGGGTCGTACAGCTCTTGCAGCACGGCCTGGCCGCGGGCGCACAGCTTGCCGCGGTTCACTGGGTGCAGAGGGTTGCCTTCCACCTTGCGCACCCGGCCGTCGCTGAGGCGCGCCAGCAGGCCGCAGCCGGCCGCGCACTGGCGACAGGCGCTGGCATACCAGACGTTCTCGCCGGGCAGGCCTTCTTCCGGGGGGCGGACGTACGATTCCAGGTATTCGGTGCGCTGCAGGTTCACGGTGCAGCCGCTGACCACCGTGGCGGTGGCGGCCAGGGCGCCGAGCTTCAGGAAGCGGCGGCGGGAGACACGGTTTGGCATGGCGGCCCTCGCTACTTGTGGCAGGTGGCGCAGCTCTCCAGACGTACCACCTTCTCTGGCGCTTGCTGGCGGTGACAGCTCAGGCAGAAGCCCATGTTCACCCGAAAGGCCGGCTTGGGCGTCACCGCCTGGCTCACTGCGCCGTGGCACCTTTCGCAGGCCACGCCGGCCACGATGTGCGGCCGGTGGTTGAACTGCACGTAGTCTGGCTGGTCGAAGTGCCGCACCCAGCGTAGGGGGGTCTCGGTTTCCCAAGCCGCGGTGAGCCGGGCGATGTCGATTCTGCCTTGCTCGCTGCGCGGGGCCACGCTGGTGTGGCAGCCCATGCACTTCTGGGTGGAGGGGATGCCTGCCACAGCCCCGTTGAGCACGCCAGGGTGGCAGAAGACGCAGGGCGCGCCGGCGGCAACGTGCTTCTGGTGATTGAAGGTCAGGAGCTCCTGGGCCGCGACCTTCTGGTCTCGGTACAGGAAGGCCAAGGCCACCAGCGCCAACAGGGCCATGGCGAGGACGATGGCCAAGGGGGCGCGCAGACTGGGGAACGAGGGCGTCCGGCTCTCAGTCATCTCGGCAGTGGCTCCTCTAGGTTTGCGCATTGCCACCGCAACAGGCGCCGCGGGTTGCCAGCTCAACGTTGAGGCCCATCTGCTGCACGCTGCCCTTTGGCGGGGAAGCCTGCACGACAGGGAGGTATGCGATTCTCATCACCGGCTGCACGTACATTATACCTACCCAGCCCAGCTTTGTCAACAGCAAGCCTCGCGGCCAAGGGAGCGCCCCTGACTAGCGCCATGGTTTCGTTGACAGGCCTGGCGGCTTGTGCTACACTTGCCCGGGCCGGTGATGGCGCCCTGCCTGTGGGCGGTGCTGGGCACATGAGGAAGGGGAAGCTGGGCCATGACGCGCTCGCGCACAGAACTGA
>JAAYZY010000444.1 GCA_012514615.1 Chloroflexota bacterium
GGCGGCGGCCCGGCCCTTCGCCGGTCAGGGAGCCGAAGTTGGGCCCTTGGCGGCTCAGGGCCCAGCCCCGGGTCACGCGGATGCGCTGGATCTGCACCGCCAGCAGGTCGCCCTCCTCCGCGTCTTCCACGTAGACCGGGCCGACGGCGGGGTTGGACTCCCTCAGGGTCGTGCCGGGCACGCGGTGCTTCATCTCGTCGGGGATGGGCTGCCCGTGGGCGTCCATGCCGAAGGCGTCCACCGTCTCGGCCACCACGACGTCGCCGCTGCGGACGTGCAGGGCCGGCTCGTGGGCGTCGTAGGTGAAGTAGTAGCGGCGCGGCTGCAAGCGATGGGTGGTCATGGGGGTCCCTCCTTCCCAGGTGCATGGGCTGGCCCCATTATACCCCAAACGGCCGCCCGGCCACAAGAGCGGGCCGCCCAGGCCCCCGGCCGCCGCGGCGGCGCAGGCGGGCAACGTGTGCGGCAATCGCCCAAGCGACGGTCGGCCGCCAGCGCACCCCCTGGAGCAAAGATCATGAGCGAGAACACCCTCTACTACGGCGACAACCTAGACATCCTGCGGCGCTACATCGCCGACGAATCGGTGGACCTGGTCTACCTGGACCCGCCCTTCAGCAGCAACGCCACCTACAACGTCCTCTTCGGTGAGAAGAACGGCAGCCGCGCCGCCGCCCAGATCAAAGCCTTCGAAGACACCTGGCACTGGGGCCAAGCCGCCGCAGCCGTCTACCACGAGGTGGTGGAATCGGGCGGCCGCGTCTCGGAGGCCATGCAAGCCTTCCGCCAGCTCCTGGGCGATAGCGACATGCTGGCCTACCTGGTCATGATAGCCCCCCGCCTCGTGCAGCTGCGCCGCATCCTCAAGCCCAGCGGCTCCCTCTACCTGCACTGTGACCCCACCGCCAGCCACTACCTCAAGGTGCTGTTGGATGCGGTGTTCGAGGCGCAGAATTACGGAAACGAGATTGTCTGGCGGAGGTACAAACGCCCCAAAGGCTCACAGTCTCAGGCAAGGCGCTATGGGGCTTCAACAGACAGTCCTTGTTCTACACCAAGAGCGAGAACTATGGGTTCCATGCAGACAGGATCCGAACCCCTCTCGACAAAACCGACAAAGAGCGACGCTACACGCATTCTGACGAGAAAGGACCGTACTACAGCGGGCCGCTTCTTCGTTCTCCATCAATGGGGCCTCGGCCGAACCGGGTGTACGAATACAAGGGATTCGTGCCCGGGCCAGAAGGATGGCGCCTGACCAAGGACAAGCTCGCTGCCATCGATACCCAAGGTGATCTGTTCTGGACGAAATCGGGCATTCCACGCCGCAAGGTACGCCCTCAAGCTGAGCCGGGAAGACAGATTGACTATCTATGGACTGACATTGAGGCGATCGGATCGCAAGCCGCCGAGCGTCTGGGCTACCCCACCCAGAAGCCGGAGGCGCTGCTGGAGCGCATCATCCAGGCCAGCAGCAACGAAGGCGACCTGGTGCTGGACCCCTTCTGCGGCTGCGGCACGGCGGTGGCCGTGGCCCAGCGCCTGGGCCGCCGCTGGATCGGTATCGACATCACCCACCTGGCCATCGGCCTCATGAAGCAGCGCCTGCGGGACGCTTTCGGCAGCGACGTGCCCTACCAGGTGGTGGGCGAGCCGGTCTCCCTGCCAGACGCCCAAGCCCTGGCCGCCAGCGACCCCTACCAGTTCCAATGGTGGGCGCTGGGGCTGGTGGGGGCCAGGCCGGCCGAAGGGAAGAAGGTCGCCGACAAGGACATCGACATGCCGCCCGTCCGCCAGGTCAGCGCCACCTACAAGAAGGCGCCCAAGGCCAAGGGACGAGGCAAGGGCCAGCAGCTCGGCCTCAGCGGCCTGGAGTAGGCCCCCGGCCCTACCCACTCTGTCATGCCCGCTTGCGCGGGCATCCATCCTTGCCGCGGTGGACGCCTGAAGATGGGCCCCCACGGTCGCGGGGGCGACGGACGGCGGACCCGTCATGCCCGCCCCCCAAGGGAAGAAGGGGGCAGGCGGGCGCGGGCATCCCTCCGTCTTTGGCGGCGAGGAAGGGAGATTCCCGCCTGCGCGGGAATGTCAGGGAGGATGGCCGCGGCCGCCTGTCAGTCTGCCGCTGCGCCGGCTCTCTGGGCCGCTCGTCGCTGCAGCTCCCGAAGTTGCATGCGGGCGCGGCGGCCGTTGTCCGGCAGCGAGTCATCCAGGCTCAGGGCCAGGCGCAGCCAGCGCTCGGCCTCGGGGTACTCCTGGCGCTGCATGAGCAGCCCGGCCAGGTTGGCCGCGGCCAGGGCGTTCTTGGGGTTTTGGGCCAGCTCGTCCCGCAGCCGGCCCTCCCGCACCTCCGGCTGCCTCTCGCCCGAAAGGGCCACCCCCAGGTCGACGCCACGTCGAACAGAGCCTCGGAGAGGCTGTCGGGGCGGTAGTTCTCGGTGCGGTGGCGCACCACCGCTCGGCTGCGGGGCACCGTGAGGTCCAGCTTCCGCACCACCCGCATCTGCACCTTGGCCCCCTGGTCGAACGCCGGCCCCGGGTGCAGCTCCACCCGCTCGCCGCCGTCCACCACCACGTTTAGCGGCAACTCCTCGCCCTCTTGAGAGCAGGCCCTGCAGCAGCAGCGGCAGTTGGCCGTGATTCTCCACAGACAGCGAGCCGTCGGCGAAGCTGAAGGAGAGCCCCTCCAGGTCCACGCAGCCCTGGGGCGTCAACGACACCGCCTCGCGGCAGGGGAAGCGCACGTCCAAGAGCTGCAGAAAGTCGGCCGAGTAGGCCTTGAAGATGCCCACGTGCTCGTGCACCTCGTCGCCCTCCAGCACCTCCACCACCACCTTCTGCCCGATCTAGCGCTCCAGCAGGGGGTCGTGCACCACGCCCACCTGCCCGATGATGGCGCCGGACAGGCGGGTCAGGGAGGCGTCGCCCCGGTCGGCCATGTAGCGCCCGCTGGCCTTCATCCGCCCGATGAGCAGGCCGACCACCTCGTTCAGCGACACGGTGGCCGTGTTGAGGAAGCTGCGCAGCCCCCGACCCAAACGCCGCAGTGGGTTGGGGTGGAACGAGCGCTGGATATCCCGCTCGCGCCGCTGCTTCTGCTCGTCGGTCAGCTCGTCGGCAAAGCGGTAGAGGGCTCGGACCTCGCCATACTCCGACCCGTAGACCACATAGCTGGATTCGATGTGCCGGTCATCTTGCACGTGGTCTGCGTAGAGCAGCTCCATGCCGGTCGTCTCCAGGGCCATGGCGCCCCAGAAAACCTTGTTGTCGGCCCGCTCCAGCGCACATGGAAGCCGCTGAACGAACCGAGGCAGGGGTCTTTGAACTTGGAGCGGACGTAGCCGCCCAGCAAGGTGAGCAGAAGATCAGCCCAATGGTCACCAGCAGTGAGACATCAATCATCGGTAACGACCCTCCCCGGGGGAGCGCCTTACTTTGTACTATGATTATATCACAATATGCAGCATAACTCAAGAGGGAGGGGGCGGGGTGGGCTTGTCGCCGGCGGCGTTTCGTGTTACACTACCCCTGCTCTTTGGCGAGTTGGCGTCGGTGTGCCCCCTACCTGCGGAGAACGCCTATGTTAGCCAAGATCATAAGCTGCGCCACGGTTGGCCTGGAAGGCGCCCTCATCGAGGTCGAAGTGGACATCTCCGCCGGCCTCCCCTCCCTCACCATCGTTGGCTTGCCCGATGCTGCGGTCAACGAGAGCAAGGAGCGGGTGCGGGCCGCGGTGAAGAACAGCGGCCTGGAGTGGCCCACGCGCCGCATCACCGTGAACCTGGCCCCTGCCGACCTGCGCAAGGAAGGCCCGGCCTACGACCTGCCCATCGCCGTGGGCGTACTCATCGCCACCGAGCAGGCTTGGGCCAACGCCACAGAGACGGCGGCCTTCATCGGCGAGCTTTCCTTGGATGGCGGCCTGCGCCACACCACCGGCATCCTGCCCATGGTGGCCTTCCTCAAAGACAAGGGGCTGCAGCAGGTCTTTGTGCCGGCGGTGGACGCCCCGGAGGCGGCCCTGGTGCAGGGCATCGAAGTCTACCCGGTGGCCCATCTCTCGGAGCTGACCCTGCACCTGCAGGGTCTGCGCCGCCTAGGGCCCCTGACCTGCGGCGTGGACCTGACCGCGGCCGACGACGCCCCCCCGTACGCCCACGACTTCGGCGACGTGAAAGGCCAAGAGCACGTCAAGCGGGCCATGGAGGTGGCTGCCGCCGGCAACCACAACGTCTTCATGATGGGCCCGCCCGGCTCCGGCAAGACCCTGGTGGCCC
Organism: Chloroflexota bacterium; assembly: GCA_012514615.1. The sequence continues at coordinate 4,278 of JAAYZY010000444.1, forward strand.
AGGCCCTGCCTTCCATCCTGCCTTCCCTCACGGTGGATGAAGCGCTGGAGGTGACCAAGATCTACAGCGTGGCCGGCTTGCTGCCAGCCGACCAGCCTCTCATCCGCCAGCGGCCCTACCGCGCCCCCCACCACACCATCAGCTACGCCGGCCTGGTGGGCGGCGGGCACTGGCCCCGCCCGGGCGAGGTCTCCCTGGCCCACCGCGGCGTCCTCTTCTTGGATGAGCTGCCGGAGTTCAGCCAGCGGGTGCTGGAGGTGCTGCGCCAGCCGCTGGAGGCTCGCCACGTGGTGGTGGCCCGCTCCACCACCACTCTCACCTTCCCGGCCGACTTCATGCTGGTGGGCGCGGCCAACCCCTGCCCCTGCGGCTACTACGGCGACCCAGTGCGCCCCTGCACCTGCGGCCCGGCGGCCGTGGCCCGCTACCAAAAGCGCATCAGCGGCCCGCTGCTGGACCGCATCGACATCCACATCGAAGTGCCCCGGGTAGAGTACGAGAAGCTCTCCGACGAGCGCCTGGGCGAGCCCAGCTCCGCCATCCGACCCCGGGTGGAGGCAGCCCGCCAGCGCCAGCGGGAGCGCTTCGTTGGCACTGCCTTGCGCTGCAACGCCGACATGGGCCCGGCCGAGGTGCGCACCCACTGCCCGCTGACGGCCGAAGGCCGGGCCCTGCTGCGGGCGGCCATGCTGCAGCTCCACATGAGCGCCAGGGCCTACCACCGGGTGCTGAAGCTGGCCCGCACCATCGCCGACCTGGCCGGAGCGGAGGCCATCGAGACGGTGCACCTAGCCGAGGCGATCCAGTACCGCCCCCGGGGGCAGAGGTAGCGACGCCATGAGCGCTTTGTCGTCCCACTCGATGCACTGGCCGTGGGTACGACGCTTGCGGATCGGCGAGGCAGAGCTCTACAGGCAAGTGAGGCTGGCCGCCCTGCGCGAGTCGCCCGCGGCCTTCAGCACCACCTACGAGTCTGCCCGGCAGCGCAGCCTGGAGAGCTGGCGCGAGCAGGCCGACAGCACGGCGCAGGGAAGAGACCGCGCCACCTTCATCGCCTTCTGTGGAGAGGCGCCCATAGGGCTCGCCGCGCTGTACCGGACGGCCGCAGACCCCAACGTGGGCGAGCTGCTGCAGGTGTGGGTGTCGCCGCCCCATCGGGGCCGAGGGGTGGCGCTCGCCCTCACTGACGCCCTGCTCCAGTGGGCCAGGGCCAGCGGCTTTCGCACGGCGCTTGCCGCCGTGGCGCAGGGCAACTCCAGGGCTCTGCGGCTCTACCGCCGGTGCGGCTTCACCTCGGCAAGCGCCCCTTCGCCGGGAGCCCCGGTGATCCTGGCGAAGGACGTGGAAGACGCCCCGCCAGAAGGAGACAGTGGATGCCGCAGATGCCGGTCGATGGGCTGACGCTCCACTACAAAGCGCAAGACCAGGCCACCGCGGAGCTGGTGCGGCAGGCCTGCCAGCGCACCGTACGGCTGCTGCGGGAAGGCTGGGGCCTGCCAGCGCCCGCCGACTGCCGCGTCTACGTTATGACCTCGTGGCTGGGCTTCGCCTTTGGGGCCGCGCCCTGGCCATGGAAGGCCCTGCTGGCGGCGACGCTGCCCCTGTGGGCGATCCGCATGCAGCAGACCTGGGCCGTGGCCGGCGGCTGGGCCCAGCGGTTCGGGCGTCGGCGGGCCGTGGGGGTGAAGCCGCCCCGCCTGCTGCAGGCCGCCGACCGCAGCCTGGGGGAGCGCTTCTTCATCCCCGTGGAGAGCCTCGAAGAGAAGGTGCAACACGTGGCCTGCCACGAGCTGACCCACGCCTGGACCGCCCACCTGACGCTGCCTGGGTGGCTCCGGGAGGGGCTGGCCATGGTTACGGTGGACCGCTTGGCCGGGCGGCCCACGGTGCAGCAGGCCACCCTGGCGACGCTGACCCAGCCGTCAGCCGGCCAGGGCTCCCAGCGGCCCGAGCGGCTGCGGCTGGCCCATCGGGAAGGCCTGGTGCGTCTTTACGTGCGGGGCTACTGGCTGACGCGCTACGTGGAAGAGAGCCAACCGGGGCTGCTGACGGCGCTGTTGGCCAAGCCCCAACCGGCGCAGGAGCTGGAGCAGCAGATCGCCGCGGCCTACGGGGCGACGCTGCCGGCGTTTTGGAGCACCATGGACGGACGGCTGCTTGCCCACTTCGGGCAGAGAGGCGAGCCGGCCTAGCCCAGCCATCTCTCCGCCTCAGCGAGGCGGCAGCCGGGGCGGCAGAGGCGCCGCAGGGCGTGGGACCGCCCTGCGGCGGGGAGGAGGAACGATGGTGAGAACCACGATCAAGGCCACGATCTACATCGACCGGCCGCCTGAAGCGGTTACGGCAGCCCTGCTGGAGCCGGCCAAGATGCCGCTGTGGACCTCTGACCTGGACCACTTCGAGGTGATCTCGGGCCAGCCGGGGCACGTGGGGGCCAAGGGCCTGGCCCACTACGTTCAGGACGGCCGTCCGTACGTCATGGAAGACCTGCTGTTGGTCGCCGAGCCCAATCGGCGCTATGTCTCCCGCATCTCCATGGAAGCGCTGACGGCCGAGATCGAGACCACACTGGAACCGTCTGGGCCCGGCACGCAAGTGACGATTCGCTGGAGCGGTGTGGGCCGGCCGCCGCTGCTGCGCCTGCTCCTGCCGTTCATGCGGCGGTCCATCGCCCGCCAGGCGCAAGGCGATCTGCAGAAGCTCAAGGCTCTGGTGGAGGGAGGTCTTGACTGACTTGTTTGTGGTTCAGGAGGTAAGGCGATGTCTGGGATGGACGGACTCGAGCGTCTCTTCGCCGCCACAGCGCTGCTGTTTCAGGTCGTCTTGGTCAGCCACTTTGCCCTGCGCCGCTGGCGGTTCGGGATCGTCGCCCGCTACGGCTGGATCGTCTATGCCCTGAGCCTGCCTGCTGCCGCAGTCAGCGTCGTGCTGTTGCAGGGGGGCAAGCCGTGGTGGATGTGGCTGGGCGGCTTCCTCTACCTGGTCTTCGGCGCGTTCGGCTACACCGTGGAATACGCCTGGGGCATCACCACTTGGCGCGACCCGATCCGCTGGTCCATCTTGCTGCCCTATGTGAGCCTGTATCTGGCCACGGTGATGTTCTACTGGTGGCCCCTGGCCCAGGTGAGCAAGCCGCTGTGGGTGGTGGCCGCGGTGCTCTTCGTCCTCCACACGGTGCTCAACGCCGCTTCTCACCACCCTACTCCGACGTAGCGCAGCGTCGCCAACCCACGGGAAGCCCCCAACAGTGGGAACCAAGGCGCGGCGGACAGCGTCAGAGGGAGTAGCACAAGCTGGTTTCTCAGGAGGCCCATCATGGTGCGTCGCATCCCTGTTGCGCTCCTCCTCGTGTTGGCCGTGGCCGCCCTTGCCCTTGCCGGCTGCGCCGCCCCGGGCAAAGGCGCCTCGTTGGAAGGCACCCGCTGGACGCTGGCCGGTTGGTCGGTGAGCTCGCTCCACCCCGAGGATTTCGCCATCACGGCGGAGTTCACCGATGGACGGATCGGAGGGCGAGCGGCGGTGAACTGGTACGGCGGCGAGTACAAGGCCGGGCCAGGCAGCGCCTTCCAAGTAGGCCAGACCGACCGCACGCTCATGGCCGGCCCCGAAGACGCCATGCGGGCCGAGGACATCTACCACAAGCTCTTGGCGCAGGCGCGGCAGTTCCGCCTGGAGGGCGACGCCCTCACCCTGTCGGACGTCAACGGCAACGCCCTGCTGATCTTCGCCGCCGCGGAGTAGCCCCAGCGCCGGGGCGGCAGGCCCCGCGCCGGTTGACAGCCTCACCGTCCTGTGCTATGCTGTACCTATCAGAAGCCCTGCGTGTTTGAATGGCTCGATGTCGCGCAACGCCTAGGCCCTCAGTCTGGGCGTTTTTCTATGGAGTAGACTCTGTGCTAAGCCAACGAACCGACTTGCGGAATATCGCCATCATCGCCCACGTGGACCACGGCAAGACCACCCTGGTGGATGGCCTGCTGCGGCAGGCTCGCGTCTTCCGGCAGAACCAGCAGGTGGCCGAACGCATCATGGACTCCAACGATCTGGAGCGGGAACGGGGCATCACCATCTTGGCCAAGAACACGGCCATCTCCATCTGGGACCCCGTCGCCCAGCAGCAGGTGAAGATCAACATCGTGGATACGCCCGGCCACGCCGATTTCGGTGGCGAGGTGGAGCGGGTGATGAACATGGTGGACGGAGTGCTGGTGCTGGTGGACGCGGCCGAAGGCCCCATGCCCCAGACTCGCTTCGTGCTCAAGAAGGCCCTGGAGATGGGGCACCGCGCCATCGTGGTCATCAACAAGGTCGACCGCAAGAACGCCGACCCGGTGCGGGCGCTCAATCAGACCTTCGACCTGTTCATCGACCTGAGCACCCACGATGACCAGGCCGACTTCGCCGTGGTCTACACCAACGCCCTCACCGGCCAGGCCGGGCTGACCCCGGCCCTGGGACCCGACCTGCAACCGCTCTTCGAGACCATCTTGCGGCAGATCCCCGCGCCCATGGTCCCAGCCGATGCCCCGCTGCAGATGCTGGTGACCAGCTTGGGCTACGACGCCTACCGCGGCATCACCGCCCTGGGGCGCATCTTCGCCGGCCGCATGGAGGCGGGGCAGGAGGTGGCGCGCCTGACCCTGGGCGGCGAGACGCGGCGGGAGCAGGTGGCCTACCTCTCCGTCTTCCAGGGGCTGGATCAGGTGGATGTGGCCGCCGCCGAGGCCGGGGAGATCGTGGCCGTGGCCGGCCTCACCGACATCGCCATCGGCGAGACCCTGGCCGACCCGACCCAACCCATCGCCCTGCCGGTCATCAAGGTGGAAGAGCCCACGGTGCGCATGACTTTCGGCGTCAACACGTCGCCCTTTGCTGGGCGCGAGGCCCGTTGGGGAACGTCCCGCAAGCTGCGGGAGCGCCTGCTGGACGAGCTGCGCCACAACGTGGCCCTGCGGGTGGCCGAGACCGACCAGGCCGGCAACTTCATCGTCTCCGGGCGCGGCGAGCTACACCTGGCCATCCTCATCGAGACCATGCGCCGCGAGGGCTACGAGTTTCAGGTCTCCCGGCCAGAGGTTATCTTGCAGCAAGGGCCCAACGGCGAGACGCTGGAGCCGTACGAAGAGGTCTTCATCGAGACCAGCGCCGACACGGTGGGCTCGGTGGTGGAGATGATGGGCGAACGGCGCGGCCGCATGCTGGACATGGCCACCACCCGCGACGGCAGCGTGCGCCTCAGCTTCTTGGCCCCCACCCGCGGCCTGCTGGGGTTCCGCCACCAGTTCCTCACCACCACCCGCGGCATGGGCACCATGCACACCTTGTTCCACGGGTACGGCGAGATGGCCGGCGCCATCCCCACCCGTTCCAGCGGCTCCCTGGTGAGCTGGGAGCCCGGCGTCACCACCACCTTCGGCCTGCGCAACGCCGAAGAACGAGGCATCCTTTTCTTAGGGCCGGGTGTGGAAGTATACGAAGGGATGGTGGTGGGCGAACACCAGCGGCCGGGCGACCTGGGGGTGAACGTCTGCAAGCAGAAACACCTCACC
>JAAYZY010000445.1 GCA_012514615.1 Chloroflexota bacterium
AGCCCACCGAGATCAAGCCCACGCCGGCCAGGCTGACCACCATCATCACCCGGCGGCCCAAGCGGTCGGCCAAGAGGCCGCCGGTCAACTGCCCAGGGAAGGCGGCCAGGGCGTGGATGGCCATGACCATGCCGATGGTGGACATGGAGATGCCCAGCCGCTGCCGCAGGTAGAGGGCGAAGAACGGGTAGACCAACCCCGAGCCGATGGCGTTGATGATGGAGCCGAAGAACAGCACCCAGAACTGGCGGGGGAACTGGCCGAACCAGGCCCGCAGGCGGTTGTGTGGCAAGTGGGTCTCCTGTGCACTGGTGTCAGGCGCTGGCTGCTGGCGCCTGACCGCTGATGCTGCCCGTGACGGCCCAGTATACCGCAAAGCCGACGCGGTGGGTAACTGCAGGGGCCGGGGGGCAGCGGCGCGCGCCCGTTCAGCCGGCGCAGGCGAAGCTCTCTGCGTGGCGGTGCAGACGGCGGCCCCACAGGTACCGGTCGCCGGTGCGGCCGATGTGCCAGAGGCCGTGGGGGAACTCCGCCTCCAAGCCCTCCGACATAAGGGTGCCCCAGCCCTCCGCCGCCGGCAACACGAGCAGCATGGCAGCAACGAACACGGGGTTTACCCAGTGCTTCATGGTGCGCGCCCTCCCCGGGGGAACCAGTGTGGCTGAACTCCCTGCGGAACGCCGAGCCCATCCGTCGCCTGGATAGATTATACCCCCGATCTCGGGCCCGGGCAACGGGCAAAACGAAGCCCCCGCGCCGCAGCGCGGGGGCCGACACGCGCGGCAAACCCCCGGTTAGGCCCGCTTGGCCAAGACGTGGTCGGCGTAGTGGGTCATGGCCGCGGCCAGCCAGTCGGCCAGGCCGGGCCTCCGCTTGTCGTAGAACGCCCGGAACTCCGGGTGCTCCGCGTAGAGCTGGCCCAGGCCGCGATAGACCGCGTCCGAGCAGGGGTAGAAGTTCTCGATCCAGGCGTGGTGGCGGGCGATGAGCGCTTGTACCTCAGGGTCGTCGGGGGCGCGGTCGGCCAGGGCGGCCAACCCCTGGGTCACCGCCTCACCCTCGTCCCCCACCGCCTGCCACTGGCCGCGGCTCAGTTTCCGCAGCTTCTGCTCTGACTTCTCCACCATGTCTGAGCCATACCTCTCCCTGGCTTCGCGCCGGTAGCGCTCTGCTTGTTCGGGGGTGAACCCGGCGTAGAGTTCGGCGTCGGTGAGCGTTATGTCTTCCTCCTTCAGTCTAGCGATGGTCTTGTCGATGGTCCCCACGAGGCGGTTTAGGCGAGCGATCTGCCCGTGCAACAGTTCCCGGTGCTGCTCTAAGGCGGCCACCTGGTCGAACTGGGGGGCGTCCAGGATCTGGCGTACCTCTTCCAGCGGCAGGTCCAGCTCCTTGAAGAAAAGGATCTGCTGCAAGCGCAGCAGCGCCTCCTGGCCGTAGAGCCGGTAACCAGCGGCCGTGCGCGCCTGCGGCCTCAGCAGGCCGATCTGATCGTAGTGGTGCAGGGTGCGCACGCTTACCCCGGCCATGGCGGTCACCTGCCGCACAGTGTATCGCTTCATGCCTTGCCTCCCAGGCCCACAGTATAGACTATGACGTGACGTCAGAGTCAAGAGGCAGAAACGAATCCCCCAGAGAGATTTCGGCCCCTGGGGGAGACTCTGGCCGGCTACTCCATGGCGAGGACGAACTTGCCTGGCCCTCCGGCGTCGAACTCGGTGAACGCTTGCGGGCCTTCCTCCAGCGGGCGGCGCTGGGTGACGATGGCCTCGAAGCGCACGCGTCGGTCCAACATGAAGCGGGTCAGTTCCCAATAGAGGTGGCCTGGCAGCACGGCCGAGCCCATGAGCGTCACCTCTTTCAGGATCAGCGGCTCGGGGCTGATGGCCGGCGCACCGTGGCTGCGTCCCACGTAGCTTACCTTGCCGTGTACGCAGACAGCTTGCACGGCTTGGGCCTGGGCCTTGGCGTTGCCGGTGGCCTCCACAGCCATCTCAGCACCGCGCCCGCGGGTGAGGGCGCGGATGGCCGCCGCCGGGTCGTCTTGGCCGGCGTTCACCGTTTCGTCGGCCCCCAACTGGCGGGCGAAGGCCAGCCGCTCCGACAGCACATCCACCCCGATCACCCGCGCCCCCAGTGCCTTGGCCACCAGGATGTGGGAGAGGCCCACCGGCCCCAAGCCGAAGACCGCCAGGGTGTCTCGTCCGGAAGGGGTCAGCTTGCGCAGGGAGCCATAGGCCGTGGCTCCGGTGCAGGCGATGAACGTCCCCTCGACGAAGCTCAGCTCCGCCGGCAGGTGGTAGCAGTAGGGCTCGGGGATGACCGTCCATTCGGCGTCGGCGCCCCGCCCGGCCCGGGCGATGCCGCTGTAGTCGGCGCAATGTACCTGTTCGCCGGCCAGGCAGAACTCGCAGTGGCCGCAACCCAGG
>JAAYZY010000446.1 GCA_012514615.1 Chloroflexota bacterium
GACGATCTCCTGGCCGCGGCAGGCCGCCAGGAGGTCGTCCAGGCAACGGGTGTCGCCCCGCGCCACCCGCACGTCGGCCTGGAGGGCCGGCGCGCCGGCCAGGTCGAACACGGTGACTTCGTGTCCTTGCTCCAGGCAGCCGCGCACCACGTGGCTGCCGATGAAGCCGGCCCCGCCAGTCACCAGTACCCGCTTGCCCGTGGCGCGCCTCCTCTTGGCTGGGCGGCGCAAGGCAGGCCTAGCCGACCACCTGCCTCCAGACCCGCAGCCAGTTGCCGCCCATGATCTTGCCCATGGCTTCAGCCGAATAGCCGCGCCCGTGCAGCTCCCGAACGATGGCCGGCGTGGCGCTCACATCGGGCAGCCCCTGTACCACAAACTCGCCAGAGATGCCATCCCAGTCGGAGCCCAGGCCCACGTGGTCCACCCCAGCAACCTGCACGATGTGGTCGATGTGATCCACCAGGCGGGCCACGCTGGCCTCGGCTGGGTTGTCGGCGATGAAGCGGGGCACGTAGCTGACGCCGATGACTCCGCCGCTGCGGGCCAAGGCTTCCAGTTGGGCGTCGGTGAGGTTGCGCGGGTGGTCGGCCAGGGCGCGGGCGTTGGCGTGGGAGTCGACCACCGGCTGCTCGGAGAGGGCGAAGACGTCGGCCACGCCCCGGGGGGCCAGGTGGGCGATATCCACCAGCATGCCCAGGCGGTTCATCTCTCGCACCACCTGCACGCCGAACTCGGTGAGGCCGCTGTCGGCCCGCAGGGAGCCTACGCCATCGGCCAAGGCGTTGCGGAAGTTCCAGGTGAGGGTGAGCAGGCGCACCCCCAAGCGGTGGAACATGCGCAGGTTGCCCAGCGACTCTTCCAGCGCCTCGCCGCCTTCGATGGCCAACAGGGCGGCCGTCTGGCCCCGGCGATAGGCCGCTTCCACCTCGTCAGCGGTGGCGGCCAGGGCCATCTCGGCGGCGTTGGCCTCCAGCTCGCCGTAGAACGCGTCCAGAATGCGCAGCGCTTCGCCCGCGGCTTGGTACTGCCGCCACTCCGGGCGTACGTAGCAGGCGAAGACCTGGGCGTGGACGCCCCCCTCGCGCATGCGGGGCAGGTCCAGGTGACCGGTGGAGGCTCGTTCACCCAGGCGGCGGCGGGGCTGTTCGGGGCGGCCCAAGACGGCCAGCAGCGTGTCGCAGTGGCCGTCGAAGACGGGGCCTTGGCTGGGCAGCGTGTTCGCTTCCATGTGCGTCTCCTTGGCAGGTAGTATCCCCCCCGGGCCTCAGAGGACGCCGGGGGAGATTCGGCCTCTTGCGGTTCGGCCTGGCCTGCGCCCACTGTGCCTGGGCGGCGGGCCTCCCCTAGGGGCAGCGCTCGTCCAGCGCTTGGGCGGCCAGTCGATAGAGGGCGGCCAGGTGGGGGCGTCCGGCGGCCTCGAAGCGTCGGCAGGCCCTCTCTACGGGCAGGCACTCCATCACGGTGGCTTGGTCTTCTACCCAAGCGGTCTCAGGCTGCAGCACGATCTCCACTTCTCCGAAGCCCACCAGATGGGTTTCTTCGTCGGCTGGGGCGGCAACGTCGTTTTGTTCGTCCGTCAAAGGGCGGCAGCGCAAGATCCCCAGCGGGGCCATCCACAGCAGGCGCGCTCCCACCTCCTCGCGCATCTCCCGCCGCAGGGTCTCCATGTAGCTCTCGCCGGGTGCCAGGGCGCGCCCGGGGATGTCCCAGCGGCCGTTCTGCAGGCGCACCAGCACGTACTGGTCGCCGATGAACGGAACCAGGTAGATGTGCCGGATGGCCTCGTCTGGCGGC
>JAAYZY010000447.1 GCA_012514615.1 Chloroflexota bacterium
AGGCCGATGTCGTAGGTGCCGCCGTCGCCGCCGAAGGCGACGATGCGGATATCGCGATCGGGGAGCTTGCCCTGCCGCACCAGCGAGCGCAGCGCTGCCTCCACCCCACTGGCTGTGGAGGCGGCGTTCTCGAAAGCGTTGTGAATCCAAGGCACTCGCCACGCCGAGTAGGGGTAGATGGTGGTTGAGACTTCCAGACAGCCGGTGGCGTTGGCCACAACCACAGGCTCGTCGATGGCCAACAGGACCTGCCGAACAATCATCGGTTCGGCGCAGCCGGGGCACAGGCGATGCCCTGGGCTGAGCCGCTCCGGCTGGTGAGAAAGCGCCTTAAGGGTTAGTTTCGTTGCCATACCGGTCATTCTCCTCTACTCACGCACGCCCAGGTACGTGACCAACTGCGTCACCTTGCCCGTGTCCTTGATCTGCAGCAGGTCGCGGAAGACGGTTTCGATCTCGCCGGGCACGATATCGCGGCCGCCCAGACCGAAGACGTAATCGGTCATGGGGACCCTCTTGCTGCCGCCATAGACCTGCATGGCCGCGCAGAGCTCCAGGTAGAGCGGACCAGCGTTCTGCATGCCGCCGAAGACGATGGAGCGATCCATCACCCCGATGGCCTGGACGTGGGACAGCGCCTCCACCAGCTCCTGCGCCGGGAAGGGGCGGAAGACCCGCGGCTTGAGCAGGCCGACCTTGAGGCCGGCGGCCCGCAGGCGGTCCACCGCGGCGCGGGCGGTGCCTGCGGTGGACGAAAGGACCACCACAGCCGCCTCAGCATCTTCCAGCTTGTAGGTCTCAAACAGGCCATAGTGGCGGCCGAACTTCCGCCCGAACTCCTCGCCCACTTCCAAGATGACCTTGGTCACCTTGTCCATGGCGTCCACCTGCTGGCGCTTGTGCTCGAAGTAGTAGTCGTAGAAGTCCAGCGGGCCGTAGGTGACCGGGTTATCGAGATCCAGCAGGGGGTAGGCCGGCTTGTACTCGCCGACGAAGTCGCGCACCTGCTTGTCTTCCAAGACCTCCACCCGCTCCATGCCGGCGCTGGTGATGAAGCCGTCGTGCATGAACATCACCGGCAAGAGGACGTCCGGGTGCTCGGCGATGCGCAGGGCCTGCAGGGCGTTGTCGTACGCCTCCTGCGGGTTCTCACCGAAGAGGTGAATCCAGCCGGCGTCCCGCGCCCCCATGGTGTCGGAGTGGTCGCAGTGGATGTTGATGGGAGCCGAGAGGGCCCGGTTGACCGTGAGCATGGTGATGGGCAGGCGGTTGGAGGCCGCCACGTAGAGGATCTCCCACATGAAGGCCAGGCCGGCCGACGACGTGGCCGTCATGACCCGAGCGCCGGCCGCCGAAGCGCCGACGCAGGCGCTCATGGCGCTGTGCTCGCTTTCCACGGTGACGAACTCTGTATCCACCAGGCCATCAGCCACGAACTGGGAGAAGGTCTGCACCGTGGAGGTCTGGGGGGTGATCGGGTAAGCCGCCACCACGTCGGGGTTGATCTGCCGCATGGCCTCAGCGACGGCGGCATTCCCATCAAGGGCCAGAATCTGACTCATAATACGTTCCTCCAAGAACGGAAACAGTGTCTACAAGGCGGAGATGCCGGAGCTACTTGCTCTGCTCGTCCGCAAACGCCCCTTCTTCCTTCATCTCGATGGCGCTGACGGGGCAGACGTTGGCGCAGATGCCGCACCCCTTGCAGTGCATCAGGTCGAAGCCGGTCATCTTCTCATCCTTCGCTAGGATGGAGCTATCGGGGCAGTAGACCCAGCAGGTGAGGCAGTGGATGCACTTCTCGGCATCCAGCACCGGGCGGAAGGCCCGCCAGCTGCCGGTCTCGTACTTCACAGCGTTGCCCGCTTCCACAATCATCCCCCCGATGGGGATGTCTTTCCAACCAGTTCCCTTAGGCATGGAATTGCTCCTCCGTTAGCTCTGCTGCAGCTCTTCGGCCGCCCGGCGGACGGCGCGCACGTTGGCCTCAACGATCTCCGGGCGCATCTTCTTGCCGAAGCTATGGCGCACCTCTTCAATCAGCTGGTCCAAGGTGAACAGGTCCATCACCGCCGCCAGCGCGCCCAGCATGGGCGTGTTGGTGATCTCACGGCCCAGCTCCTCGATGGC
>JAAYZY010000448.1 GCA_012514615.1 Chloroflexota bacterium
ACGAGCGCATCTTCTCTCGGACGCCGGCGGTGATCGGGCGCAAGGTGCAGAAGTGCCATCCCCCCACCAGTGTGCATCGCGTCCAGCAGATCGTGGACGGCTTCCGGGCTGGCCGGCGGGATGTGGCCGAGTTCTGGATCCAGATGCGCGGGCGCTTCATCCACATCCGCTACCTCGCCGTGCGGGATGATGAGGGGCGCTACCAGGGGGCGTTGGAGATGGTGCAGGATGTGACCGGCATCCGGGCGCTGGAAGGCGAGCGCCGTCTGCTGGACGAAGGGGAGTGAGCCGATGCGCTTGCTGGCGATCATCAGCGGCGAGTATGGGCAGCGGCATGTGGAGAACTTGCGGGCCCATGGGCCGGCCTGTTGGCACATCAACGTCTGCCGCGCCCCGGCTGTGCTGCCGCCGGTGATCGACTACCCTGAGGACTACCTGCCGGCCTCCCTCCCGCCGGCAGACCTGGTCCTTTCGTTCGCCGAGCAGGCCGGCGTGGCAGAGCTGTTGCCGGACGTCGCTCGGCTCACCGGGGCCAGGGCCGTTCTGGCCCCGGTGGACAACGAGAACTGGCTGCCGCGGGGGCTGGCGCGGCAGTTGCGTGGCTGGTTGGAAGCCATGGGGGTCTGCTGCGTGACCCCCAAGCCCCTCTGTACCCTCACGGAGCACAGCTACCTGCTGGGTCGGCGCAAGCGAATCGCCTACGAAAGTCCCCAGATCACCGAGTTTGCCCGCCACTTCGGGCAGCCGGCCTTGCGCTTGCAGGTAGATCCCCAGACGCGGCAGATCGCCGAGGCGGCGGTGGTGCGAGATGCGGTGTGCGGCTGCGTCCGTTTCGTTGCCTCGCGCTTGGCGGGCGTCTCCGCCGACGACGCTGAAGAGCAGGCGGGGCTGCTGCACCACCACTACCCCTGCCTGGCCAGCATGGGCATCGACAGCGACTTCGACGACACCCTGATGCATGTGTCGGGTAACCTGCTGAAGGACGACGTGGGCGCGCAGGTCAAGCCGTTCAAACAGATCACCTACATCACGCCAGGTGTGCGCAGCGACTAGCCGGGGGCACAATGGGCTCCCACGGTTCCCGGTTGCCTGCAGTCCCTAGAATCAGCGTTCCCATCACAACACGTCCGGAGGAAAGGAGGTCGGGACATGGCCATTCAGGAAGTGGTCTGGTGGGGCTACACCGGGTTTGTGGCCCTCGTGGCGCTGTTCATGCTGTTCTTTGCACGCAAGGTCAGTCAGGGAGGGCGCTAACGATGGAGAAGGGTGAACGGCTCTGGTTTGGGTTCCTCATCTTGGTGGCGGTGACGTTCAACGCCGTCACGCTCTCGCCGCTGGTGCCATGGCAGAAGTGGCTCATCTGGTCTCGCCCCACGCCCGACCAGCGGGTAGAGGTCTCCATGGCGGACTACGAGATCACCTTGCCGCCAGGCGGGGTGCAGGCGCGGGTAGGCGAATACGTGGAGTTCGCCGCCACATCGGGAGATGTGACCTACGGCTTTGGCGTCTTCCGGCCAGATGGCCTGATGGTCTTCCAGATGCAGGTCTTGCCAGGCTACGAGAACAAGATCGTCTGGCAGTTCGACACTCCCGGCAGCTACGACGTGCGCTCCACGGAGTATTCCGGGCCGCGGCACTCGGAGATGTTCCTAAAGGGCGCGATCACCGTCACACCGTAAGGGAGGGGAGAAATGGCACAGATTGGCTGGTCCGAGAAGTGGACCTTGCGCTTCGCCGTGGTGGGCTTGCTGTTTCTGGCCCTCTCAGGCTTTGAAGGGATGCTCATGCGCACGCAGCTCCTGGCCCCGGAGGCGTTGGCCGGGATGGAGGCGCTGCTAAACAACGTGCGGCCGGTGAGCGGCGACGTTTCCCATGCGGAGCTGTTCTACGCCATGCTCACAGCGCACCCGGTGGTGGGCATCTACGGCTTCGCCTACATGTGTGTGATGGGAGCGTTCTACTTCTTGGTGCCGTTCCTGCTGAACAAGCCGATCCGCCACAAGAAGCTGGTGCCGGTCAACTTCTTCGTACAGATCGTGGGGGTGATGACTTGCTGGGCGGCCGGCTTCTTCGGCCTGTTCAACGCCCTCTACACCCTCTACTGGCCCTTGCCGGTGGCCTACGACCGGGTGCCTTTGGTGGGCAGCGTGGTCTTCGCGCTGGGCTTGGTGCTCATCGAGGCCAACATCCTCATCTTCGCCTTCAACCTCTTCAGTACCGTCCTCAGCAAGAGCAACCCGCATGCCTACAGCTTCGGGCAGTTCCTGCGAGCCGCCTTCGGCATCGATCGGCTGCGGCGCTGGCTGGGGGCGAAAGGCGACCCGGCCAACGACCTGGACTACAACCAGCTGCCGGTCTTCATCGTGGCGGTGGGGCGGGGCTCCATCGACACCGTGATCAACGCCATCGTCCTCCTTTCGGCGGGCTTGCTGATGCTGGTCTACGGCTTCCCGGCGCTGCTGGCCGGCCTGCAGCTGGACCCTTCGGCGGTGGACGCCCTGCTCTACAAGAACTGGTTCTGGTGGGGGCTGGACATGGTGGCCGACGGCAATGTGCTCATGTACACGGCCGGCGTCTGGTACCTGCTCATCCCGCTGTTGGTGGGGCGCAAGCTCTACGGCGAGTCGGTAGTGCGCACGGTGATCTTGGCTGATCTGCTGGTCTCCATGTTCGTGTGGAGCCACCACCTGTTGGGCGACCGCCCACAGCCGGCGGTGCTGAAGATCCTCTCCGGCCAGTTCGTCACCTGGGGCGAGTTCCTGACCATGGGGCTCACCATCTTCGTCTCACTGGTGACCATCTGGAAGGCCCGCCCGGTAACCCTGAGCCCGGCCCTGAAGCTGGTGCTGGCCTCCATCTTCGGCTTCATCATGGGCGGCGCGGCGGGTCTCATCCAGGCCAACACCGGCCTCAACCTCATCTTCCACAACACCCAGTGGGTGGTGGCGCTGCACGCCCACACCTTCCTGTTGGTGGGGCTGGGGTCGCTCCTTTTCGCCGTGATCTACGCGCTCATCCCCATGCTCACCAAGCTGGAACTGCGCAGTCAACGGCTGGTGGATCTGCACCTCTGGTTCTGGGTGGTTGGCGGCGTGGTGATGGCCTACGCTATGGGCATGGCCGGCGCCTGGGGCATGCTACGCCGCACCATGTATGAGGGCGGGCTCTTCGGGCCCTACCTGACCATCGGGCTGATCGGCTCAGCGG
>JAAYZY010000449.1 GCA_012514615.1 Chloroflexota bacterium
AGGCGCAGCGCCGAACGGGCGCAGTCGATGGCCACGTTGCCGCCGCCCACCACCACAGCGCGACGGCCCAGCTCGATCGGCTCTGCCTTGTTCACCTTGCGCAGGAACTCCACGCCCACGTGGTAGCCCAGGGGGCGCTTGTCTTCCCCCTCGACGCGCATCGGCTGCCCCTTCCACGCGCCGATGGCCACGAAGACGGCGTCGAACCCTTGCGCCTTGAGGCTATCGATGGTGAAATCCCGCCCCAAGCGCTGGTTGTAGTGGATCTGCGCGCCCATGTCCTCGATGATCTCCACCTCGGTACGCAGGACCTCTCGGGGCAGGCGGTAGTCGGGGATGCCCAGCGCCGCCATGCCCCCTGGCTCGTCCTGCGCTTCGAAGATCTCCACCCGATGCCCTTTGTGCAGCAGGTGGTAGGCGGCGGTTACGCCGGCCGGCCCCGCGCCGATGACCGCCACCCGGCGCGCGTCCGGGGCGATGGTCACCTTGGGCGTGTACTTCTTTACCGCCGAATCCATCTCCACGTCAGCCACAAAGCGCTTCAGGTGCTTGATGCTGATGGGGTCGTCCAGCTTGCCGCGGCGGCAGGCGAATTCGCAAAAACGCACGCAGACTCGTCCGCACACCGAAGCCAGCGGGTTCTTCTCGTGGATGACCGAGAGCGACTCAGTGTAGCGGCCGGACTTGATGAGCTCGATGTAGCGGGGGATGTCCAGCCGCTCGGGGCACGCCTCGATGCACGGCGCGGTAACCTTGGCGTGGTATGTGCCCCGGGGCACCGGCCGGCCGCTCCTGATCACCTGCAAGAACTCGTCTCCATAGTGATCCAGCAGGGCCAGCACCGCCTCCATGGACATGAGTCCCAGCTCGCACATGGAGCCGCAGCGCACCAGCTCGCCCACTCGGCGTAGTGTATCCAGGTCCTCTTCCTTGCCCTTGCCCTGGGCGATGCGCGTCAGCACGTCGGCCGCTACCCGTGTGCCCATGCGGCAGGGCACGCACTTGCCGCACGACTCCCCCTGGATCATGTCCATGTAGGCCCGGGCCATGTCCACCAGGTTGACCCGCTCATCGAAGACGAAGAAGCCATCCCAGCCCATGATAGCCAAGACCCTGTTCCCCGGCTCGTACTCGGTCAAGGCGTCCAGCGAGCCAAACCCGGGGAGGTCGTGGTGGGCTTCACGGTTGTCCAACACCTCATCGCCCCAAACGCCAAAGAGGATTCTGCTCAACGTTGATCTCTCCTTTCATCGCCGCAGCAGACACCATCGTCTTGCGCAGCGCCAACAGAACACCGCTGCTGAATGTAGTGCGAAAGAGTGGCCAACTCCGCGGCCAGATCTTCATTGCGTACATAGACCCCGTCCGGCACGCACAGGCGGCAGGGAGCGAAGTTCCAGATCACCTGCACGCCGCCAGACACCAGCGCCTTGGCCACCTCTTGGGCTGCCTCGGCCGGCACAGTGATGATGCCCATGCGAATCTGCAGCCGACGCACCAGGTCGCTGAGCTTCACCACAGGCAGGATCTCCCGCTCCCCCACCGTCTGGCCCACCTTGGCCGGGTCGCGGTCAAACAAGGCCACGATCTCCACCCCGCTGGCGGAGAAGCCTGGGTACAGCACCAACGCCCGCCCCAGGTTGCCCACACCCACCAAGACCGCCTCATGACGGTTCACCAGCCCCAGGAACTC
>JAAYZY010000450.1 GCA_012514615.1 Chloroflexota bacterium
CCAATCACCAAACTCTGAACAGTCACAAAGGCCGCTGCCATTGCGGGTGGGCGGCCGGTCTCTCAGCCGGCCGCCTTGCGCTGCAGGTACTCCCAGACGAAGGGATCGATGAGCGGTTCGTCGAAGTGGCGCGTCAGCAGGCTGGCCCGGCCCAGGCACTCCCGCAGGGCTTGCTGGGTGGGCGGGTCGAACTGGCCGTGGGCCGGCCCGCGGTAGCAGCCCAGCGTGGCCAGCGTCGCCTGGAGCTCCCGGCAGAGGTCGCCTTCCAGCGGCAGCGCATCTTTGGGGTCGCAGCGCTGGGCGAAGGTCCAGTGCAGGGCCAGGATGCGCGCCAGCTCCTGCACCGGCGTGGCGTGGTCGTCCACCCGCAGGTCGATGTAGCGGTCGATGGTGCCGTCGTAGCTGCCGCCTGGACGCACCACGAAGATCGCCGCCGATTGGCGGCCGCGGCTGTCGCCGCCAGCCTGGTCGCCGGCCAGCAGCCCCTCCATGAGGCGCGTGGCCAGCTCGCCGGAGGCGCTGCGGAAGGCCGCAGCCATGGCCTGCACCACGTCGGGCCCGGTGAGGATGTTGCCCTGACAGCAGAAGCCTTCGCCCACCACGTGCCCGGCCCAAGGCGAGCAGCCCTCGCCGGTGTGGGCGGCGGCGCGGCCTTGCGCGTCCACTACCCCTGCCTGGCGTCGGCCTGGTTCCTGGTCTCGCCGCAGCAGCAGCTCCAGGGTGTCGGCGGCCGAGAGACCTTCGGCCAACAGGGCCAGGCCCCGCGGCCCGAAGGAACGGTTGCTGTAGGCCTGGGTGGCCACCGCGCCCACGCCGGCCTTGGCCCAAGGCACCACCCCGCCCACGCCCAAGACCCGGGAGGCTACCGCCACCCCCAGGTCTCCGTTGGCCGGGTCGCCAGCCACGATGGAGAACGTGGCCACCAGGGAACCTGCGTCCATGCCAGACATGCTGCCCCTCCTTGCCTCCATGGGTTATGGCGACAGTCTACCGGCTGGCAGTGAACGCGTCAAGTTACAGCTGGGGGCGCCCCTTCTTGCGCTGGGCGTCCACGGCCGCGCCGAACACAAGGCCCAGCGCCGCGCCGACGCCGCCGCCGTAGATCAGGCCCATGCTGATGTCCTCCAGGAATACGGTGCCGGCGACGATGCCGAGAGCGGCGCCAATCCCTGCGCCAAGGGCCAAGAAGACGCCGGCATAGGCCGGTGCAGCGCTTGCCGCGGTGTCGTTGTGCTGAGTGATGGTCAATTCCTTTCCATGGTGGTTGCGGTCGGCCGACGCGCCGGGCGGGCCAGCCCCCGCCGTACAAGGGCATTGTACCGGCGAGGCTGGCTGGGCGCATCGGTCAGATGGGGAGAATGGCCCCTACCCGAGAGGACTGGCCGCGCCCCGGTCAACCGGCCAGGGCACGGCACAGACGCCGCCATGGCGATTCTCGGCAAGGGCTAGTCCGGCGGCTGCAACACCGCTCCCTGCGCGGCCGAGGAGACCAACGCAGCGTAGCGAGCCAAGTAGCCCCGGGTAACCCGCGGCGGCCGAGGGTGCCAGCGGGCCCGTCGGGCCGCCAGCGTCTCGTCCGCAAGCAGCACCTCCAAACGGCGAGCCGGCAGGTCGATGCGGATCGGGTCGCCTTCTTCCAGCAAGGCGATGGGGCCCGCCGCGGCGGCTTCAGGACAGATGTGGCCAACGGAGGCCCCGCGGCTGGCCCCAGAGAAGCGCCCATCGGTGATCAGCGCCACACAGTGGTCCAGCCCCATGCCGGCCAGGGCGGAGGTGGGCACCAGCATCTCCCGCATGCCAGGGCCGCCCCGGGGCCCCTCGTAGCGCACCACCACCACATCGCCGGGGCGGATCTGCCCACCGAGGATCGCCTCGACCGCCTCTTCCTCGATCTCGAAGATCCGGGCCGGGCCGCTGTGCCGATGCATCGCCTCCACCACCGCCGACTGTTTCACCACTGCACCCTGGGGGGCCAGGTTGCCCCACAAGACGGCCAAGCCGCCTTCGGGGCTGTAGGGCCGCTCCACCGAGCGGATCACCTCAGGCTGCCGGAGGCGCGCCCCCTGCAGGCTCTCGGCCACCGTAGCCCCGGCCACGGTGAGCGCGTCGCCCTGCAGCAGGCCGTGGCGATGCAGTTCGGCCATGACCGCAGGGATGCCGCCAGCGCGGTGCAGGTCCTCCATGTGGTGGAAGCCGGCGGGGCTCAGGCGCACCAGGTTGGGCGTGCCGCGGCTGATCTCATCGAACTGGGTCAGCGGCAGGGCAAGGCCGGCCTCGTAGGCGATAGCCGGCAGGTGCAGCACGGTGTTGGTGGAACCGCCGATGGCCATATCCACGGCGATGGCGTTGTGGAACGCGGCGGCGGTGAGGACGTCCCGCGGGAGCAGGCCATCCCGCAACAGAGCCATCACCCGTTGGCCGGCAGCTTTGGCCAGGGCCACCCGCCCGGCGTCCACGGCCGGCAGGGCGCCGTTGCCCGGCAAGGCCATGCCCAAGGCCTCGGTGAGGCAGTTCATGGAGTTGGCCGTGAAGAGGCCGGCGCAGCAGCCGCAGCTTGGGCAGCCAGCCTCTTCCAAGCCGGCCAGGTCGTCCGCCGTCATCTGCCCGGCTTGGACGCGCCCCACCGCCTCGAACAGCGTGCTCAGGTCCACCGCCTGGCCGTCCCAGCGGCCGGCCAGCATGGGGCCGCCGCTGACCACGATGCTGGGCAGGTTCAGGCGCGCCGCAGCCATGAGCATGCCCGGCGTCACCTTGTCGCAGTTGGTCACCAGCACCAGGGCATCC
>JAAYZY010000451.1 GCA_012514615.1 Chloroflexota bacterium
AGGCCGGCTCTCCACATGGGTGGTTGGAGAGCCGGCTTTTTGTTTACCTAACACGAACGCTCTGGAGGGAGAAAGACAAATGGCAGAGTGCCCTGAATGTGGTGGAAGCATTGAACTAGAAGAAGGGGTGGAAGTTGGCGAGATCGTCGTTTGCCCCGACTGCGGCGTGGAGTTGGAGGTGCTGGAGGCCCAGCCGGTGAAGCTGGCTCTGGCGCCGGAGGTTGAGGAGGACTGGGGGGAATAGCTGATGCGCGTGGGCTTGTTCTACTCCCGTCTGCGGGTGGAAGAGAAGGCGCTGGCTAACGCTCTGGAAGCGCGCGGCGTGTCGGTGGAGCGGGTGGATGTGCGCGAGCAAGCGTTCACGCTGGCCGCGCCAGCCCTGGAAGGGTGTGACCTCTTCCTGGTGCGCTGCATCAGCCACACCCAGGCGCTCTACGCGGCCCGGGTGGTGGAAAGCTGGGGGCGGCCAGTGGTGAACAGCTCGGCAGCCATCCAGACCTGCGGCGACAAGTTGCTGACGACCCTGGCGCTGCTGGATGCCGGGCTGCCAACCCCGGAGACGCGCCTGGCCTTCTCGCCCGAGTCGGCCTTGGCGGCCATCGAGGAGATGGGCTACCCGGTGGTGCTCAAGCCGCCCCACGGCTCTTGGGGGCGGCTGCTGGCCCGGGTGACCAACCGGGATGCCGCCGAGGCCCTGCTGGAGCACAAGGCGACCCTGGGTGGGGTGCTGCACTCGGCGTTCTACATCCAGCAGTACGTGGCCAAGCCTCAGCGCGACATCCGAGTGCTGGTGACCGGCGACGAGGTCATCGCCGCCGTCTACCGCCATTCCGATCACTGGATCACCAACACCGCCCTGGGCGGCGAGACCAGCCGGTGCCCGCTGACGCCGGCCATCGCCGACCTCTCCCTGGCCGCGGCGCGGGCCGTGGGCGGCGGCATCCTGGCCGTGGACCTGCTGGAAGCAGCCGACGGCCAGTTGCTGGTGAACGAGGTCAACCATACGCCAGAGTTCCACGGGGCCATGACCGCGGCTGAGGTGGACATCGCCGGCTGCATGGCTGACCATCTGCTGAGCCTGGCCAACCATGTGCTGGCCACACCGAAGGAGACCATCGTATGATCAAGGCAGCCATTGTGGGCGCTTCGGGTTACGCCGGCGGCGAGCTTCTGCGCCTGCTTCTCTTTCACCCGCAGGTGCAGGTAACCCAGATCACCTCCCAGAGCCAGGCCGGCCAGTATGCCTACTTCGTGCACCCCAACCTGCGGGGCTGCACCAACCTGCGGTTCGTGCCGGTGGAGAGCCTGGAGCCGTGCGACGTGCTCTTCCTGGCCATGCCCCATGCGGCCTCGGCCGGGCGGATGGAGGAGTTCGCCGGCGTGGCCCAGCGGGTCGTCGACTTGTCCGCCGACTTCCGGCTGCGCGACCCGGCCGCCTACCCCCGTTGGTACGGCTGGGATCACCCGACGCCGGACTGGTTGAGCCGCTTCGTGTACGGCTTGCCCGAGCTCCATCGCCAGGAGATGGCCGAAGCGCGCTACATCAGCGGCGTGGGCTGCAACGCCTCCTGCACCATCCTGGCCCTGGCTCCGCTAATGCGGCGCGGGTTGGTGGAGCGGGTGGTGGTGGACGTGAAGGTTGGCTCGTCCGAAGGGGGCAACAAGGCCACGGCGGCTTCGCACCATGCTGAGCGGGCCAACGTGGTGCGCTCCTACGCCCCGGTGGGCCATCGCCACGCGGCAGAGATCATCCAGGAGCTGGGGCTGGCGCCGGAGAACCCGGGGCTCTACTTCTCGGTGACCTCGGTGGACATGGTAAGAGGCGCCCTGGCCACCTGCCACTGCTTCATGCGGGAACCGCTGGACGAGCGGGGTGTCTGGGAGATCTACCGCCAGGCCTACGGCCAAGAGCCGTTTGTGCGGCTGGTACGGGCTCGCCGCGGCCTCTACCGCTACCCCGACCCCAAGATCCTGGCCGGCTCCAACTTCTGCGACATCGGCTTCGCCGCCGACGAGGGCAGCGACCGCTTGGTGGTGGTGGCGGCCATCGACAACCTGATGAAGGGTTCGGCTGGGTCGGCGGTGCAGGCCATGAACCTGATGCACGGCCTCCCCGAGACCATGGGGCTGGAGTTCCCGGGGCTGCACCCGGTCTGATCCAACAAGAGGAGGAAAGCAAGGTGATCGTCATCAAAGCGGGGGGGAACGGCCGGGTCTACCTGCAGTCGGTCTGTGACGATGTGGCCGATCTAGTGCGCCAGGGCGAGCAGGTGGTGTTGGTGCACGGCGGCTCCCAAGATGTGGATGCGGTGTCTGAGGTCATGGGCAAGCCAGCCCAGTACGTCACCGGCACCACCGGCGTGGTCAGCCGCTACACCGATCGGGAGACGATGGAGATCTTCGCCATGGTGGTGGCCGGGCGGGTGAACAAGCTGCTGGTGGAGCGCCTGCAGGCAGCGGGAGTGGATGCCTTCGGCCTTTCGGGGCTGGATGGCCGCCTGCTGGTGGGGCAACGCAAGGCCACTCTGCGGGTGGTGGAAGGCGGCAAGCAGAAGATCCTACACGGCGATTTCAGCGGCAAGATCGAACGGGTGCGCATCGAGCTGCTGCACACCCTGCTGGCGGCTGGCCTCACCCCGGTGGTGGCGCCGGTGGCGGTGAGCACTGCCGGCGAGATGCTCAACGTGGATGGCGATCGCGCCGCCGCGGCCATCGCTTCGGCCATGAAGGCGGAGCGGCTGGTGATCCTCTCCAATGTGCCCGGCCTGCTGCGCCAGCCAACCGACGAAAGCACCCTCATCACCCACATCCCCAAGGCTCAGGCGGAGGTACACCTGAACCGCTACGCCAAGGGGAAGATGAAGAAGAAGCTCATCGGCACGCTGGAGGCGCTGAAGGGCGGCGTGGCGCAGGTGGTCATCGCCGATGGGCGGGTCAGCCACCCCCTGCTGGGGGCCTTGGCCGGCCACGGCACGGTGATTGCGTGATGGGGGCGACCATGCAGACGTCAGAGATCGTCGCCCTGGAGACACAGCACGACAGCGGCGTCTACAACAAGCAGAGCATCGCCCTGGTGCGGGGCGAAGGGGCCTACCTTTGGGACGCCGACGGCCGTCAGTACATCGACTGCATCGGCGGCCACGGCGTGGCTCTGGTGGGGCATGCCCACCCGGTGGTAGCTGAGGCCATCGCCCAGCAGGCCAGCCGCCTCACCATCTGCCCGCCCAACTTCCCCAACGACCAGCGCGCTCGCCTGGTGCGGGCGCTGCTGCGGCTGGCCCCGGCCGGGCTGGAGCGGGTCTACTTCTGCAGCTCGGGCGCCGAGGCGGTGGAAGCCGCCCTCAAGTTCGCCCGCCTGGCCAGCGGTCGGCGCGAGGTAGTGGCGGCCATGAGGGGCTTCCACGGTCGGACCATGGGCGCGCTCTCGGCCACCTGGAACAAAGAATACCGCACGCCCTTCGAGCCCCTAGTGCCCGGTTTCCGCCATGTGCCGTACAACAACCTGAAGGCGATGGACGAGGCGGTGGGCGACGACACGGCGGCCGTGCTGCTGGAGGTGGTGCAGGGCGAGGGCGGCGTCATCCCTGGCGACGGCGACTACCTGCAGGCCGTCCAGGCGCTGTGTCAGGAACGAGGCGCTCTCTTCCTGGTGGACGAAGTGCAGACCGGTTTCGGGCGCACCGGCCGCCTCTGGGCCTGTCAGCACCACAACCTCCAACCGGACATCCTCTGCCTGGCCAAAGGCATAGCCGGCGGTGTGCCCATGGGGGCGGTGCTCACCGGCGCCCGGGTGGGGGAGCTGCCCAAGAAGGTGCACGGCTCCACCTTTGGCGGCAACCCTCTGGCCTGCGCCGCGGCCTTGGCCACGCTGTCGGTCCTGCGGGACGAGCGGCTGCCGCAGCGCGCCGCCGAACTGGGGGCGCGCTTCATGGAGGCGCTGCGGGCGATCCCATCGCCGTTGGTGCGGGAGGTGCGCGGCTTGGGCTTGATGGTGGGGATGGAGCTGAAGCGGCCGTCCGGGCCTTACCTGGCGGCTCTGGCCAGCCGCGGCGTGCTGGCCCTGCAGGCCGGGGCCACGGTCATGCGCTTCTTGCCGCCTCTGGTGATCGAGTGGGAGGATCTGCAGACCGTAGCGGCGGAGGTGGCGGCTGTGCTCACCACCGATGCCTCAGCCGGCCCGCAGCCAGACGCCTGATGGACGATCGCTCCTTCTTGGAAGGGCTGATCCGCCGGCCCAGCCCCTCTGGCCACGAGGATGAGGTGGCCGCCTGTCTGCTGGCGACGCTGGGCGGCCGCGGCCTGCGGGTGGGCCGAGACACTGTGGGCAACGCCTGGGCCGAGGCCGGGCCGGAGAGGGCGGAACGGTGCATCGTCCTTCTGGGGCACATGGATACCGTGGCCGGTGACGTGCCTGTGCGCTGGGAGGGGGACCTGCTCTACGGCCGGGGGGCTGTGGATGCCAAAGGACCCTTGGCGGCCTTCGCCATGGCCACGTTGGCGGCGGCCCCGCGGCTGGCCCGCACCCGCGTGCGGGTGGTGGGGGCGGTGGAGGAGGAACGGGAGTCCCGCGGGGCCCACTTCTTGGCCACGCAGCCGCCCCCGCACTGCTGCATCATCGGCGAGCCCAGCGGCTGGCAGGGGATCACCCTGGGGTACAAGGGGGTGCTGCGGCTCGACTATCGCCACAGCCAACCTTCCAGCCACTCGGCCGGGCAAGACCCGTCGGCGGCGGAAGTGGCGGTGGCGTTCTGGAATGAGGTGGCCGCCTTCGCCCGGGCCTGGAGCCGGGAGAAGGGGCCTTTCCGCGCCCTGGACGTCAACCTGCGGACGATCCAGACCGGCAGCGACGGGCTGGCCGACTGGGTGCAGCTCGCGGCCTCCCTGCGCCTGCCCCCGGAGATGGAGCCAGAGGCCCTGCGGGCCCACCTGCGGGTGTGGGCCAACGGCGCTCAGGTGGAGTTCCCCTACGCCGAGCCGCCTATCGAGACGCCCAAGACCTCGCTCTTGGCCCGGCTCTTCCTCAGGGCCATCCGCGCCCAGGGCGAGCAACCCCGCTTCAAGCTCAAGACCGGCACCTCAGACATGAATGTGGTGGGGCCGGCCTGGGGCTGCCCCATCGTCGCCTACGGGCCGGGCGACTCGTCGCTGGATCATTCGCCCCACGAGCACATCTCGTTCAGCGAGTTCCGCCGTGCCGTGGCTGTGCTCACCCAGGTGTTGGAGGCGCTGGACGCTGCGGCGTGAGCCGCGCCTGGGCCGGCTGCGGAGCCTCCCCGGTGAGCTGGGCCAGGGCCAGCGCGGCCGCTTCCCCCACCGTCCGCTCTTGCAGGGCGCCGACGCGGTAGAGCCGGGTCGGTGCCTCGTCGCGCACAAGGGCGCGCAGCGCCGGCGCCGCCTCCTGCAGACCCATCTGCCCGACGCAGAGGCAGGCGTAGGCCCGGGTCTCGGCATCGTCCGCCCGCAGGTGCTGCAGCGCCCAGGGGGCTGCTGAGGCCATGGCGTGGGGAGCGCGAGCAGCCACCCGCGCCACGGCCCACAGCGTGCCCGGGCGGAAGGTCTCTTCTTCGATCTCAAACAACGAGACCAAGATCGGGGCGAACTCGGCGAGCTCGTCGGGCCGGGCGGCTACCATGGCTCCCATGGCCTGGGGCGACTTCCAGCCGATGCCGCCGGACTCGTCGTTGAGGGACCACATGAGCCGCCGCAGAACGCCGCGCACGAACTCCGGGTCGGTTTCCAGGATGACGCCAGCCGCCACACCCATGGCCTCAGCCGCGCGCCAGGCCACCAACTCGTCTGGGTCGTAGGTCAGGCTCATGAGCACCGAAAGGGTGCGCCGCGAGCGGCCGGCCATGGCGCGCAGTGCTTCCCTGTCGTCGGCCAGCAGCAGGCGGCGGATGTCGGCCTTGGCAATGGTGGTCATGGCGCGTTCCTCCTGCGGGTCGGTCTTGCCGAGGGATTATAGCACACCTGAGGCGGGGCGTCCTGGCCAACGCAGGCTAGCGCTCGGTCGCGTGGGCGTCCAGGTTGGCCTGCGCCGAAGGGCCTGGGGCTCCTAGCCTCGGGCCACTGCTCATCCCGCCAGCGCCAGGCCGACGGCGCAGTAGAGAGGGTTCCAGGAGAAGGGGCCAGCCAGCAGGGGGTGCCGCCCCGCCAGAACTCGAAGACGAAGGGTTGGGCGCAGTAGAGGATCACGCAGAACAGGAAGCCGGGGAAGGGCCAGACGGACGGCTGTCTGGCCCGGCGCACCGCGCCGCGCTCCCAGCCCAGCCGGGCCAGGGCGATGAGGGCGTTGGCCAGGATGTCGGCGACCTGCGTGGGGTAGCGCCAGGCCCAGATGCGGTACTCGCTAGGCAGGTAGAGCGCCGGCCACCCGCTGGTGATGCGGCCGTGGCAGCAGCCGGCCATCGGGCAGCCGACCCGCACCACGGCCTGGGCTGCGGGGATGACCGGCGCGGTGAGGTCAAAAGGGGGCCCCAGGCCAGGCCCAGGCGGCGGCAGCGGAGGTAGCCCACCAGCCCCCCACCGGCCAACTGGCCCAGCCAATCGCGCCGGCCCAGCCACCACCCGGGCGGCAGATAGGCTCCTTGGAGGTAGGCGGCCACGCGGGGCAGCATGATAAGCGGCCAACTGCCGGCAAACGTGCCCAGCAGGATCCAGAGCAGGTTGCTGATGACGGCTGAAGCACTTGCCGTTGGTCCGAAAGGCCCTTCGACCGTGACGGAAAGGGGGCCAGCGCAGTTGTCGTAGAAGCTGGCGTCGGCCGCGCCCACCGGCTGGACTTCGGCCCAGGCCTGCGGCACACCCCCGAAGTTGGAACGGGTCTGCACGCCCACGGTCAGGGTCTCCGCGCTGCCGGGCCCCGCATCCACTGCCGGGCAGGCAGCTTGTGCGACGTTCCGGATGCAGCCGGCGGGCACGGAGAGGTGTCGGACTGCCCCGGCAGGAGCCAGCGACTGCGTCACGGCTGTGGTCTCACCGCTACCGACCCGAAGTGGGTGACGGACAAGGTGACTGTGACGCGCTCGCCGGCGGTGACGACTTCGCCGCTGGCGACTTGGGATATCGCCACGTCCTGCACGGCGCAGGTGGCGGGATCCGGCAGCAGAAGCACCTGGGCCTGGCCCACGGCCTGCCATGTGGGAGTGTACTCAGCGGTGGCGGTGATGCGGATGGTATCCAGCAGGTGGGCAGGTCGCTGGCGCGCACCTGCAGGTTGGGCGGGCCGGGGTCGTACAGGGGCCGACTCTGCGGCGGCGCCCCGATCTTGCAGATGGGCTGGCCGCTGGGGCTCGTCCAGGTGTAGCTCCATCCTTGAGTGGAGTGGATCGGCTCCAGGATGAAGTTCGTCTGGGTCTCTGGGATGGTGTGCTGCAGCAGCAACGGCATCTCCACATGGGGCTGCTGGGTGGTAAGCATGGGGGAGGTGCCGCAGAAGCCGAAGGCCGCTGTGGGCGGCATCCCCGGGGTCAGCATCCCCGGTTCGTTCTGGGCCATGATGTAGCTGGTGATGGGCGCAGCACTAGTGAGCCCTCCGGCGCTCTCTGCCTGCAGACCGCTCAGCGCCCGGAACAGGGCAACCTGGGTGGGGGGGGCAGCGCCCCTTGGGAGCAGAAGGTCAACGTCACCGGGGAGCCGATGCAGGGTTGGCTGCCGCCAAAGCCCATCGTGTAGAACAGGGATCCCTCGACGTTGCGGAAGGTGGTGGCCCTGGCCGGGAGCTTCGACCGCCAGCCTTCGCTGGCCACCGTCAGCGCCTGGCACTCAGTGCCAGGCTCAGGCGGGAAAGCGCCCGCAAGCTGCGCAGCCGCTTCGTCTGACGGCGTCAAGGGGATCGAGACTGGGGCGGCGCCGGTATAGCCCAGGAATACCTGGTGAGGGAGGTCCTCCAGCAGCGCGCCTGGCTGGCTGGTCCCAGGCGCTTGGGGTACCAGCAGCCCCATCACCGCTTGCTCTGAAGGCAGACTGGGCAGAAAGCGAGATCCTTGGTGTTGAAGGTGACTTCGTCGATGCGGGAATCGTGCCAGCGCCCCACGTGCGCCGGGCTGGGGATGACGACTTCCTCGCGCACCGATGCCATGGTTGCCGAACTGTGATCCGAGCCGCCCAAGCAGCTGCAACTGCGAAATGCTGTTTCGAATTGCCCCAATATAGTATACCGCGGGATTGAGGCGTGGTCAACGGTTGGCGGGGCGGTCTTGCGCCTACAGGCCGCCCGCACGCTGCCTTGACACCGCCCCCGGGGGGCGGTATAATGGAAGCACTATGCAGAACGAACGGATGGCACGGTGCCCAGCATGGGGGTGCACAATCACAGCTCCGCCCGGGCCGCGCCTGCAGCCCCGGGAGCCCCAGGTCTGGTGATCTCCCACCGGGCTGTTTGTGGCTGCCCAACCGCTGGCTGCATGCGTGTTGAGGCTGGACCATGATCAACACCTCGCCCATGATCACCCGCATCTTGCTGCCGCAGCGATCGCGCAAGCTTCTGCGCCGTGCCCACCTCCTGCGCTTCCTCAACGAGGCCATCAACCAGAAGCTGATCCTCATCTCCGCTGGCGCCGGGTACGGCAAGACGATGCTGGCCGTGGACTTCGCCCACGAGCTGACGGTGCCGGTCTGTTGGTACTCGCTGGCGCCGGCCGACCAGGACCTACGGATCTTCGCCACGCACCTGCTGGCCTCCTTGCGGCGGCAGTTCCCATCCTTCGGGCAGCATTTCTCGCACACCTTGGAGTCGCTGGGCCGCGTGGACCAGTCGGCGGTCTACCCGCTGGCCACGGCCCTGGTGAACGAGATGTACGACGTCATGCCCGATCTCTTCCTGGTGGTGCTAGATGACTACCACCATGTGGAGGAGAGCGGGCCGGTCACCGATTTCGTCAACCAGCTCCTGGACTTCACGCCAGAGAACTGCCATTTCTTGGTGACCAGCCGCACCATGCCGGGCAGCTTGCCCCTGCTGCGTCTGACGGCGCGCCAACAGCTGGCCGGCCTGGGGGTCAACGACCTGCGCCTCACCACAGACGAGATCCGCCAGTTGGTCAAGGCGAACTTCAGCCACGACCTGACGGATGCCCAGGCCGCCGCGCTGGCCCGTGACACCGAAGGGTGGGTCACCGGGGTGCTGCTCTCCGCTTCCACCATGTGGGGGCGCTTGCTGGAGGGGGTCTCCAGGATGCCGGGCCCCCAGGGGCAGGTCTACGAGTATCTGGCCAGCGAGGTCTTCCAGCAGCAGCTGCCGGTCATCCGCGACTTCATGCTGGGCACCTGCATCCTCAACGAGATCACCCCTCAGTTCTGCGACCAACTGTTGGGCCGTGACGACTCGGCCATGATGCTCAAGTCGCTGGAGGAGCAGAACCTCTTCCTTGTGCGGCTGGGCGAGGGCGATGAGTGGTACCGCTACCATCAACTCTTCCAGGCGTTCTTGCAGGCTACCCTGCTGCGCAGCGACCGCGAGCGTGCCCTGGACTTGCACCGCCGGGCCGGCCGGCTGTGGCAGGGGCGCGGCCAGTTCCACCAGGCCATCGACCACTACCTCCAAGGCCAGGCCTACACAGAAGCGGTGTCTGTGCTGGAACGGGAGCTGACCGACTTCTTCACCCGCGGCGAGTGGCGTACCCTCTCCACGTGGATTGAGGCGCTGCCCAACGAGATTCACATCCAGAAGCCGCTGCTGCTGGTGGCCCAGGCCACCATCGCTCTGGAGATGGGGGAGCCGGACCGCGCCTACACCCTGCTGGAA
>JAAYZY010000452.1 GCA_012514615.1 Chloroflexota bacterium
ATCCACGCATCCGCTACGGGTCGGGCGAATAGGGCTCTGACGCGGTGAGGAGAGACGACATGGCAGACGTGATGACGGAGAAACGACCGATCCTGCACACGCAGAGCTCGTGGGGCATCGCCTTGTGCGAACTTCGGCGCAACCCTGGGGCCATCGCCGGCGCAGTGGTGTTGCTGTTGCTCATCCTGATGGCGGTCTTCGCCCCGGTGCTGGCGCCCTACGATCCCATCAAAGTGGTGCCCCAGGCTAGCTTCCAGCCGCCCTCAGCAGAGCACTGGCTTGGGGCAGACCGCTACGGTCGGGATGTGTTGAGCCGCATCGTCTACGGGGCCCGCATCTCCCTGACCGTGGGGTTGATCTCTGTGGGGCTGGCTGCCGCCGTGGGGGTGCCGGCCGGGCTTCTGGCGGGGTGGGATACCGGGACCACGAGCGCGCTGATCATGCGTTTCACCGACGCCATGCTGGCGCTGCCGGGCATTCTGCTGGCCCTGAGCATCATCGCCGTGTTGGGCCCCGGCCTCAGCAACGCCATGATCGCCGTGGGCATTTCCAACATCCCTACCTACATCCGCCTGGTGCGCGGCGGGGTGCTCTCGGCCAGAGAGAACGTCTATGTCGACGCGGCGCGGGTCATCGGCTGCTCCACCACACGGATCATGTACCAGCACATCCTGCCCAACGTGGTGGCGCCGGTCATCGTGCTCTCCACTCTGGGCATCGCCACCTCGATCCTTTCTGCCGCTAGCCTGAGCTTCTTGGGGCTCGGGGCGCAGCCTCCCACGCCGGACTGGGGCACCACCGTCAGCGAGGGGCGTGACGTGTTGGACTTCGCCTGGTGGATCAGCACCTTCCCCAGCCTGGTGATCATGATCACCGTTCTGGCCATCAACCTGCTGGGCGATGGGCTGCGGGACGCCCTGGACCCCCGCCTGCGCCAGCGCTGACCCAACAGACAACCGCCGGACCAGCGGTAGGGAGGGGCGCAGGGCAGCGCCCCTCCCCCGCGTGCGGCGGCTGAGCCTGAGCGGCTTGGGTTGGTGCATCTGCGCCAGATAGTGTAGAATGCCTCCATCTTGGCTGGCTGGCCCAGCAGCCGAACCTTGGAGGACAGCATGATCGCCATCAATGCGGGGACCCTGATCGACGGAACCGGCGCAGCCCATTCAGGGATGGTCGTCTTGGTGGAGGGGGAGCGGATCACCGCGGTGGGCAAGGCGGAGGCGTTGCCGATCCCGCCGACAGCCCAACTGTTCGATGCCAGTGGGCAGACCGTGTTGCCGGGCATGGTGGACGCGCACCTGCACCTCATGGGCGACGGCGACCCGGAGTGGGCTTGGGCGGCCCAGTCGGTGTCGGATTCTCTGGGCACGCTGGCCTTGCGCAGCTACGTCAACGCCCGCAAGAACCTGGAAGCCGGCTTCACCACGCTGCGGGACGCCGGCAGCCGCGGCTTTGTGGATGTGGCCCTGCGGGACGCCATCAACGCCGGCTGGCTGATGGGGCCGCGCCTCAAGGTGGCCGGCGAGCCGCTGACGCCTACCGGCGGCCATGCTGACCCCACCAAGGGACTGGCCCCTGGCGTCGCGGTGGGCTACCTCTCGGGCGTCTGCGACTCTGCCGATGAGGCCCGCCGGGCCACCCGCTACCAGATCAAGATGGGCGCCGACTTCATCAAGATCTCGGCCAGCCTCAGCGCCGAGCGGCAGGAGATGTCGTTCGCAATGATGCAGGCCATCTGCGAAGTGGCGCACTGGGCTGGGCGGCGGGTGGCCGCACACTGCAGCGGCGGCCAGGCGGTGACCGATGCGTTGCAGGCCGGCGTGGACTCGCTGGAGCACGGCCGCTTCCTCAGCGACGAGCAGCTGGCCTTCATGGCCGACAAGGGCGTCTACCTGGTGCCCACCCTGGCCCCAGAAGGCCGAGCCATGCAGTACGGCCAGAAGGCCCTGGGCTATAGCGACGGCTCGTGGCAGTGGATGGTCATGGCCAACGAGAAGATGTATGACACTGTGGCCCGGGCCCACCGAGCAGGGGTGCGGGTGGCCACCGGCAGCGACGCCATCATGGCGGCGGTGCGCCATGGCGAGAACGCCTATGAGATCGAGCTGCTGACCAAGGCCGGCTTCAGCCCCATGGAAGCCATCGAGGCGGCCACGCGGGTAGGGGCTGAGGCCCTGGGCATGGCCGACGAGGTGGGCACCGTGGAGCCGGGCAAGTTTGCAGACCTGGTGGTCGTCGATGGCGACCCCCTGGCCGACATCCGCCTGCTGCAGAATCACGCCAAGATCAGGTGGGTCTTCAAGGGCGGAGCAGTGGCGGTCAGCCGCCCGTAGCGGCCGCCCCCCAAAACGGCCATCCCCACATGGGAGGAGATGTCGATGGGCTTTGATCTACTTCGTCCGGGCCTGCAGGGCGAGAAGCGCCTGCGGGTGGAGGCGATTCACTCGGCCCGGCACCTGGGCAGTGGCAACGTGGAGGTCTTCGCCACGCCGGAGCTGGTGCGTCTGATGGAGCAGGCCTCGGTGGCTGCTGTGGATCACCTGCTGCCGGAAGGGCACCGTACCGTGGGCACCTCTGTGGAGATCCGTCACCTGGCGGCGACGCCGGTGGGCATGAACGTGGTGGCCCGCTCGGAAGTGCTGGCGGTGGACGGGCGACGCATCACCTTCCGCGTGGAAGCCTACGACGAACGGGAGCTGATCGGCGAAGGCACCCACGAACGCTTCGTCATTGACCTGGCGCGCTTCGGGGCCCGGGTCAAGGCGAAGGCCGCCGACCTTTCGTGACGGCCAGCGGCGAGGTGCAGACGAGATGGCGAATGAACCCACCGCGGCTTCGTCTGGGCCAGGAGCGGCGCGGGCGCGGCTGATCCAGCCCTTGCGCCTGCGCCGCTTTGCCTTCCTGTGGGCCGGGCAGGGCATCTCCGTCTTCGGCGACCAGTTCTACCTGGTGGCTCTGCCCTGGCTCACGCTGCAGATCACCGGCTCGGGGCTGGCGCTGGGCACGGTGCTGATGGCTGCCGCCGGCAGCCGGGCTGTCTTCATGCTGCCGGGTGGGGCGTTGAGCGACCGCTTTTCGCCCCGTAAGCTCATGATCCTTTCCAACGTGGCCCGGGCCCTGCTGGTGGGCCTGCTGGTCGCCTTGCTGGTGGTCGGTCGTCTGCAGTTCCTGCACCTCTACCTGTTGGGCTTGGCGTTTGGCACCGTGGATGCCCTCTTCTACCCAGCCTACCGCGCCATCCTGCCCATGTTGGTGGGTGACGACGAGTTGGAAGCCGGCAACGCCCTGCTGCAGGGCACGGGCCAGATGGCCATGTTGGTGGGGCCGGCGCCGGCCGGCTTGCTCATCGCCCGCGCCGGCTTGCCTGCCACCTTTGGGTTGGCCGCTGCGTCGTTTGCCCTGGCCGCGGCGTTGCTGTGGGCCATGCCCGAGGGGCAGCGGCGCATCGCCGGCTCGTCGCAGCAGACCCAGGCGGCCAGCCTGTGGGGCGATATTGCCCAGGGGCTGCGCTATGCTTGGCGCGACCCGGTGATCCGGGCCGTGCTGCTCATCATCGCCGTGCTGGACTTCTGCGTCGTGGGCGCGGCAGACGTGGGGTTTCCCTGGCTGGCCGAGCGACGCTTTCCGCAGGGCGCCGTGGCGCTAGGGGCGATGTTCTCGGCCTGGGGCGGCGGCGCACTGCTGGGCACCGTGATCGGCGGCTCGATCCGTCGGCCCCGCTACCTGGGGCCGTTCTTCCTGGGGATCGCTGCTCTCACCGGGCTGGGGCTGATCCTTGTGGGCTTTGCCCCCAGCTTGGCCTGGGTCACCGCCATCCTGGTGGCTATGGGGGCCGGCAGCGGGGTCCTGAACGTGGTGGGCGTCTCGTGGCTGCAGGCCCGCACCGATCCTTCGATGCTGGGCCGGGTGATGAGCCTGGTGATGTTCGCTTCCCTGGGCCTCTCGCCGCTGGCCCTGGCGCTGGCCGGCCTGGTGGTAGACATCAGCGCAACCGCGCTGTTCGTTGGGGCCGGCGTGATCATCCTGCTGGGTATGGGCGCGGCCGCGCTGGTGCCTACCATGCGCCGGATGGCCTGAGCGCTCGACCCAAGGTGGAGAGCGGACGGGCAGTCCCCTAGTTCTTTGAGAGGAGTGGATGAATGAAGACGTTTCGGCTGGGACGATCGGATTTCCAGGTGACGGAGGTGGGGTTCGGCGCCCTTCCGCTGCAACGGCTCCACGCGGCTGAGGCTGAGCGAGTGGTGCGACGGGCGTTGGAGCGGGGCATCAACTTCATCGACACCGCCCGGGCCTACACGGTGAGCGAGGGCTACCTGGCGGCTGCGCTGGCAGGCTGCCGCGACCAGGTGGTGCTGGCCACCAAGACGCAGAAGACCGACGCCGCTGGCGCCCGCGAACACCTGGAGACCAGCCTGCGCACCCTGCAAGTGGAAACCATCGACCTGTACCAGTTGCACGGCGTCAACAATCGAGCTGCCTGGGACCAGGCCA
Organism: Chloroflexota bacterium; assembly: GCA_012514615.1. The sequence continues at coordinate 4,492 of JAAYZY010000452.1, forward strand.
CCGGCCCAGGCGGGGCGCTGGAGGCGCTGGCTGCGGCCAAACAGGCTGGCCTCATCCGAGAGATCGGTCTCACTTCCCACAGCCTGGAGATGGCCCTACTGGCGGCCGAGAGCGGCCTCTTCTGCACCATCATGTACCCGTTCAACTTCATCATGACCGACGCTGCCCAGCGGGTCATCCCCGCCTGCCGGGAGAAGGGCGCCACCTTCATCGCCATGAAGCCCATGGGCGGGGGCATGTTCCCCCGAGCCGATGTGGCTCTCTCCTACTTCGCCCGGTTCCCAGACGTCTTGAAGCTGGTGGGCATGGAGAAGGTGGAGGAGGTGGACGAGGTGGTGGAGCTAGCTGAGGCCGGCTTCCCGGCCTCGGCCGATGCCCAAGCCGAGATGGTTCGCCAGCGAGAGGCGCTGGGAACCCGCTTCTGCCGCCGCTGCGGATACTGCCTCCCCTGCCCGCAAGGGATCCCGATCCCCTTGGTGATGGTGTTCGAGGCGGTGTGGGCGCGCCTGTCGCCAGAGCAGGCGCTGGCCAGCTCCA
>JAAYZY010000045.1 GCA_012514615.1 Chloroflexota bacterium
CGAAGCCGACCTTCACCTGGCCCAAGACCAGGTTGGTGACGAACGCCACCACCAACAGAGCGGCCACGCCGCTGATGAGATGGGTATCGCGCATGAGAATGACATCGCGGATGGAGCCCATGGTGCAGAAGCGGGTACGCTGGGCCAAGAAGCCGATGAACAGGCCGGCGATCAGGGAGATCAGCACCGGCGCGTGGAGCGAGCCAGGGCCGCTTTGGCTGAAGAAGATGGGGCCCCCTTCCCCGAACTGAGGGGGAAACAGGCGCAGCAACAACAGCCCCACCATCAGCAACGGCATGATCCAGCCCACCGCCGGGTAGGTCTTGGTCGAGCGGCCCAGGTTGTAGCCGTTCTTGAGGAACTGCACACCCATGACGATGCCCACCGTCAGCCCCGCCAGACCCAGGATGGCGTTCAAGTCTCCGCCGGCCAGACGCAGCAGCGCCCGCCAGGGACAGCCCAAGAAGGCCAACGCCCCGATCATGGCAAAAACCCCCAACACGTAACGCACGATGGGCGCCGAGCCAGCCCGGGCGCGGAACTCGCCGAAGAGCAACGCGGCGATCAGAGCTCCCAAGACGAAGCCGGGGATCTCCGGGCGCAGGTACTGCACGGCGGCGGCGCGGTGCAGCCCCAACGCGCCGGCAATGTCCCGCTCGAAGCAGGCGACGCAGATGCCCATGTTGGCCGGGTTGCCCAGCCGCTGCAGCAGGGCGGCCAGCAGGCCAATGACGGCCCCGGCGGCAACGATGCCGCCGCGCGAGGCGAAGAAACGAGTCCACCGTTCGGTCATGGTCCATTCCTCCTGGTGACAGGCTTTGGCTATAGAGGCCTTACATGCCATGTTGTTATCGCTTCATGCCTGTGTATTATATCACAACAGCTAGAGGATGCAACTCCGAAGCCTGTCCTGCCGAGTTTCCTTCTCTCCCCAGCGCGAGGGCCGGCCCGGGCACGAGAAGCGATGGGCGCAGCGGAGCATGGCGGGTACCTTACAGTTCTTTCATATGACGTCGTCGGCAGTATCGCCGGCTGGCTTTGTTCCGTCCGGAAGAGTGTAGCGCCGTGTCCGCAAGGGGGGCTGACCTGCCGGCGGCGCGCCGCAGATCTCGCCAAGTGCAAGGAGGGAGGCGATGCGCAGAACGCTTTGCCTGCTGGTGTGTACCGTGATCGCCCTGCTGGGCGGCAGTGTTGGGGCGGCAGCTCAGAGCCCGACGAACCTGGGCGTCGTTGCCTCGTCCGACAGCGGCGCGGCCACCGTGTTCGACCTCTCCAGCGGCGCGGTGGTAGCCACCATCCCCACCGGCTCCCAGCCGGTCGGCGTAGCCATCTCCCGGGACAACCGCCTGGCCCTGGTCACCGACCCCGTGGACCGGACCGTCACGCGCATCAACCTGGCCGCCTCGCCGCCGGTGGCCGCCGGCAGCTTCTCCACCGCAACGGCCGTCCAGGCGCCCCAGGGCCTGGCCATCACGCCTGACGGCCGCTACGTCCTCCTGGCCCACGCCGTCATCACCGGCAGCCTCACGTCGTGGGACGTGAGCAGCGGCGCGCTGGTTTCCCAAGCGCCGCTAACCGGCCGGGCAGACGGCGTGGCCCTCACCCCCGACGGCGCGTTGGCCCTGGTGAACGACATCGCCGGCAGCCAGATCAGCCTGACGACGGTGGGAACGGATGGCGTCCTCACCGACACCGGCGCTCGTCTAACGCTCACCGGCGGTGGCGGCGCGCCAGACCCCGTGGTGGTGCACCCCAGCGGGCAGCGCGCCCTGGTGGGCGACGGCAGCGGCAGCGGCCTCTGGGTGCTGCAGATCAGCGGCACGACGGTCACTTCCTTGGGCTACCTGGACCTGGGCCTGACGGTGCATGGCCTGGCATTCTCGCCCGACGGGGCCAAGGCCTACGCCTACGGTTCGTCCGCGGCGCAGGCGGCCGTGCTGGCCATCGATGGCAGCCTCAACGTCACCGACACCGGCACGCGGGTAACCCTGCCGGCCGCTGCGTCCAGCTTCCACGGCGTGGCCGCGGCAGCCTGGCTGGCCGACGGGTCACGCAGCCTCTTCTCCACCGCCAGCGGCAACCAGGTGCGGGCCGTCGACAGCGCCACGGACGCTGTGCCGCCGTGGGTGGTGGCCGCCGCCGGGCCCGCTGGACTGGACGTCACGCACCCGGCTGGCCCGGCAGCGCAGATCATGTACCTGAGCGGCAACAACCAGGAGGGAACCCTGGGCATGCCGCTGCCCATGCCACTGCGGGTGCGGGTGGTGGACGGGCGAGGCATCCCGGTGACCAACCAGCGGGTCGATTGGAGCATCGTAGGCGCGCCGCCGGGGGCGGTGGGGCAGGTCCTCAGCGCCACCCGCACGCAGACCGACGCCCAGGGCATCGCATGGGTGTCGCTCACCCTCGGTGACAGGCCGGGCATCTATAGTGTCAACGCGGCGGCAGGCCTGGCCGGCTCGCCGGTGCGCTTCAGCGCCACAGCCACCGATCGGCCGGCCTGCATCGTCAAGCGCGTCTCCCAGTCTGGCGATGACTCCTTCGTGCAGGGCGACGCCACGCTCTATGACCTGAGCTATGTGCGCTTGGGCGGGCGCGACGCGGGCTTTCGCTTCATCGTCACCCAGATTCCTCAGGGCAGCCGCATCACCGAAGCCACCCTTTCGTTTGCGGCTGACGGAGCGGCCACCATGCCCATCACCGTGACGCTCCACGCAGAAGACGCCGACCAGTCGCAAGCCTTCACCTTCCAACACCCCCTGCTCAACACCCGCCCCCGCAGCGAGGCGCAGGTGGTCTGGCCGCTGGTCGCCTCGTGGGGCAACGGGCAGTGGGTCACGTCGCCGGATATCGCCGAGCTGGTGCAGGAAGTGGTAGACCGCCCTGGCTGGCGGGCCAACAACGCCCTGTCGCTCCTGCTCATCGGCCACCACGAGGTCGTTCCCTACCGCGACGTGGTGAGTTTCGACGCCGCGGCCAGCCAGGCAGCGCGGCTGGACGTCTGCTTCATCCCGCCGTGGGCGTTCACCCCCACCCCCACGCCCACCTACACCCCCACGGCCACGGCTACCCCCACGGCAACGCCAACCCCCACGGCCACCGCCACCCCTACGCCCACCGCCACCGCCACCAGCGTGGTCAGCCAAGGCTGGGTTGTGGGGCGGGTGTGGGAGGACCTGGACCAGGACGGCGAGCCGGAAGAGGGCGAGCGGCCGCTGGCTGGCGTACGGGTAACCTTGGATGGGAGTGGGCCGCGGGCTGCCGCAGGGACCTTGGAGACGTGGAGTGGGGAGGACGGACGCTATGCCTTCGCCGGCGTGGAGCCGGGCACCCACACGGTGGCGGTGGATCTCTTGGCCGGGCACTTCGCCACCACCGCCCCCAGCCGGGAGATCACCGTGCCGCCCAACCTGCCCACAGAGGTGAACTTCGGTATGCGCCCCTTCTACACGGTGTGGGCGCCCTACGTGCTACAGCGCATGCCGCCGATCTTCTGGCAGAACCTGCCGCTGCTCTTGCAGCAGCGCTAGGGACGGCGGCCGTGGAGGGGTGGCCGGGCATGGGCATGCCCGGTCACTCCTCCACCCACACGGTGGCCAGCCCCACCACCTGCAGGCGCTCTTCGTCGTAGACCCCCGTGCGCAGGTCCAGCTTCAGCCAGACGTTCTCCCGCAGCTTGCCTTCCCAGAGGATGGAGTCGGCCCCCTTGCGGTAGGGGTAGCCTTCCACGCCCCCCAGATCGGCCCCTTGGTCGGTGCGGCCGACATAGGTGATGGTGGTGCCGGGGATGGCCTTGCCCTTATTCACCCAGTAGCTCACCGGGACGGCGTGCCAAAGCGGGCTTTCCGTGGCGATCGGCAGGGCCTGAGGCGCGGGACGGCGCACCTGCAACTCCACGGCACCCACGGAATGCAGTGTCTTCTCGTCGAACAGGGCCACACGCAGGGCCAGCTTCATGCGGACGCCTTCGGCCGGGCGGCCTTCATGCTCCAACGAGTCGCCGGTGCGGCGGATCGCCTTCTGCCCGCCGATGAGCACCTCGGCCCCCTGATCGGTGCGGCGCACGTAGCGGAGGTCGGTGCCGGGGATGATCTCGCCGGCCGCCACGCCCACTTCCACCGGCCCGCTGTAGACGAGCACGTCTTCGCGAGCCGGGGCCTGACACGAGGCGGCCGCCCCCAGCAGCGCCGCCACAGCGGCCAGCCCCAACAGCCCAGAGATCAATCGTCTCATGGCTCTCCCCTTCTCTACTCCGGACTCACCCGCGCCGCCCCGCCTAGCGGGTGCGCCGCCAATCTACCCAGTGCCAGCAGGCCTTCTGGTGCGGCCCTTCTTGGCGATGCGGCACTTCCACCACTGGGCTGATGGGGTTGCCGGCGCTATCCAGCACCACCACGTACCAGAGGTTGGGCGTGCTGCCGATAACTACGTCGTACTGCCCCAGGTCGGTCCCGCCCTTGGAGAAGGCCACCGCTTCGTTGCCCCACTGGTCGTAGGCGCGCACGCGCACCCCTTCCAGGGGCGTCCCCTGGGCGTCCCGCACTGTGCCGCGGATGTAGTTGGCGTAGCAGCCCTGGGTATCGTCGTGGCGCACGCCGCCCACGGCAGTGAAGAGGTACCGCCCGGCTGGCGCGGTAGGCGTAGCCCAGATGTCGCCGGGGGTGCCCCCGGGGGGCGTCATGGCAGTGGGCAGGTTCGTCACCCAAGGGAAGGTGGGCGTGGCCCCCACGAGCCCGGCCCCCAAGGGCGTGGCCGTGGGCGCAGCCGGGGTGATCACCGCCGGCGCCGGGGTGACGATGGCAGGCGGGGTAGGGGTGACCACAACCGGCGCAGCGGTGAACGTGGCGGAGGGCGCGGCCGTGGCTGCCGGCGCCGAAGTAGGCGGCGGCGCGCTGGTGGCCGTGTGGGCCGGGGCCAACCGCTCGCTCCAAAGGGTCGTCAGCCGCTGCCCCCCCACCAAGAAGAGGCTGATGCCGGCGTAGGCGCCCAGGCAGAAGACAATCAGGATCACCAGAAAGGCGATGGCGTAGCTCTTGCGGTCCATGCATCCTCGCTTTCGGTTGCGTTCTCGGCCCAGTGTAGCACGACAGCCCGAGGCCGGTCAACCGCCTCAGACCAATCGGTGCAGGCCCCGCAGCTGGTTCAGGTAGTCGCTGATGTCGGCCTCGGCATAGGGGGCCGGCCCTAGGGGGTCCAGCGCCTCGTCGCGGCCCAACAGCGCCGAGAAGGTATTGAGCACGCCGTAGGCCAGCGCCTCCAATTGGTACCCCCCTTCCAGTACAAAGACGATGCGGCCGCCGCAAAGTTCCCCGGCCAGGCTGGTCAGGGTGCGCACAAGGGCGGCGTAGCCGCCCAGGGAGAGGAGCAGCCTGGCCAAGGGATCTTGCCAGTGTGCGTCGTAGCCGGCCGAGCAGAGCACCAGTTGCGGGCCGAACCGCTCGGCCAGGGGATAGAGCAGCTCGTCGAAGATGGCGGTGAAGCCCTCGTCTCCCACCCCGGCGCTCAGGGGCACATTCACCGTGTAGCCCTGGCCAGGCCCCTCGCCGATCTCCCGCCAGTGGCCACTGCCGGGGTAGTGGGGGTATTGGTGCGTGGAGAAGAAGAGCGCTCGGGGGTCGGCGTAGAACGCTTCTTGGGTACCGTTGCCGTGGTGGACATCGAAATCCACCAGCAGCACCCGCTCCAGGCCCCCCTGGTCCAAGGCCGCCCGCGCCGCCAGCGCCAGGTTGTTGCACAGGCAGAAGCCCATGCCGCGCCCGCGCAAGGCGTGGTGCCCCGGGGGCCGCACCAGGGCGAAGCCATTGGCGAGGTCGCCCCGCAGCACCGCCTCGGTGAGGGCCACCGTGCCCCCGGCGGCGGCCAGGGCGGCGCTGTAGGAGCCGGCCGCGACGTAGGTGTCGGCGTCCAGGTGGCCGCCGCCCCGCTCGGCCAGGGTGCGCAGGCGGTCCAGATAATGCCGGTCGTGCACTGAGGCCAGCCGCTCCAGGCTGAGGGGGGCGGCCGGCACGGCCTGGAGCCGGTCCAGCAGGCCGTGCGCCGTCAGTTTGGCCATGATCGCCTGGAGGCGTTGGCCGCTTTCGGGGTGGCCAGCCTGGTCATGCTCCAGGAAGACCGGGTCGTAGACGTAGCCGGTGGTCATGGACGTCCCTCTCTTTCTCTCCACGCACAGACCGATGGGATGCCCGCCTGCGCGGGAATGACGCTGCCACCCGACGTCATGCCCGCCTCCCAAGGGAAGAAGGGAGGCGAGCAGCCACCCCCGCATCCTCACGGATGGATTCCCGCCCTCCGTGAGAGCGGGAAAGCAAGGGGCGAGGTGACAGCACCTCGCCCCTGCGTGTCGGTTAGCGTGGCGCCGCCAGGCGGTCTAGGGGCAGGTCGCTCCCAGCCGCGTCCAGCGGAGGGCGTCGAAGGCGATCCACCGAGAGAGGCTCGGCGACTCGCCGGTGACGTCATTCAGCAGCACGTAGTCGTCGAAGCCGGCCTGGTAGGGGAAGTTCCCCAGCGTGACCCAGGCGTTGGCGCTGGCCGACTGGTTCACCGTAACCACCGTGCCGACCCCCGCCCCGTAGCGGACAGAGTAGCGGGCGCTGGCGGTCACCGGGGTGTACGAAGAATGGTAAGGGATGTAGGCTTCCAGTCGGTAGCAGCCGTTGGAAGGCAGCGTCGGATCCCACACGGCGTAGTTCTCGTCCGGGCCGATGCTCAGGTTCTTGGTCCGCAGGGAGTCGCCGGCGTAGCCCGCCGCCACCGTCCACCAGTTGGTCGAAGTCGGGAACTTGGAGAAGCCGGCGCCGCCGTCATCGACGATGACCACCGGCTGGCTGGTGGGGGTGGGTGTGGGCGTGGGCGTTGCCGCCCCGCGGCAAACTGTCAGTTGCACATCATCCACGTACATCCAGCTCCGCTGGCCGTCGCCGTTGTTCCACACCTCCAGCGCAAGCTTCACCGTCTGCCCGCGGTACGGCAGCAAGTCCACCACCA
>JAAYZY010000453.1 GCA_012514615.1 Chloroflexota bacterium
AGCGAGGGGTCATCTTCCGCCTCGGCCGCCTGGTCGGGGCCAAGGGGCCGGGCCTGTTTCTCATGATCCCCTTGCTGGACCGCATGGTAAAGGTGGACCTGCGCACCATCACCCTGGACATCCCCTCTCAGGAAGCCATCACCAAAGACAACGTGACTGTGCGCGTGAACGCGGTGGCCTACTTCCGCGTGGTCAACCCCATGGACGCCATCGTCAACGTGGAGAACTTCAAGCAGGCCACGTGGCAGATCGCCCAGACCAGCCTGCGCTCTGTCCTGGGTCAGTCGGAGTTGGACGAGCTCCTCACCCACCGCGAGAGCATCAATCAGCGGCTGCAGCAGATCATCGACGAAGCAACCGAGCCTTGGGGCATCAAGGTCAGCATCGTGGAGATCAAGGATGTGGAACTGCCAGACACCATGAAGCGAGCCATGGCTCGCCAGGCTGAGGCCGAGCGTGAGAAGCGCGCCAAGATCATCCATGCCGAAGGCGAGTCCCAGGCCGCCGAGCAGCTGCGCGATGCCGCAGCAACCATGGCCAAGGAGCCGGCCACTCTGCAGCTGCGTTACCTGCAGACACTGACGGAGATCGCGGCCGAGAAGAACTCCACCATCATCTTCCCCTTGCCCATCGACATCCTGCAGGGTATCATAGGCAAGCTGGCGCCCAAAGAGGAATAGCAGCGTTCCGCTGGCGCCAGAACCCAAGCTGAAGCGGCGGGGACGGGTCCCCGCCGCTTCTCGCGAGCACAGCGTAGCTTCGTGGTCTAGCGGACGCCTTGTGCGAAGAGCCGGTACCCAGTCACCGGCCCGTCGGCAGACGGCAGGTCCAGAGTGAAGCGAGCCGTACCGCCAGCCGGCACTTGGGCGGGGTCAGCATCGACAATCCCCATGGTCACCAACGTCTCACCGGGGTCCGCGTAGAGGGTGCACACCACCTGCACCTGGTTGGCGACGAAACCAGCGTTGTTGCGCAGTTCCCCGGAGATGCGGTGGCGACCATCCCCCAGGTCCTGTCCGGCGTGCTGCAGCACGGCAATCTCCGGGTACGCCTCAACGGCGGCGACGCCCAGAGGCCGACCGCTCACGCGCACCGAGTAGCTGCGCCACGCCGGCGGCTGCAGCACGAGCACCTCCAAGGGCGACCGGCTGCCAGCGGCCAGAAGCTGCCTGGGCACCACACCCTCGTCGATCAAGAGGGTGGAGCCTGTCGCGTCATACAGGGTGGCCTGTACCTGCAGGTCGCCCACCATGCCCGTCGAATCGTTCTGTAGTTCGCCCACAAGGCGAAACGCCGACCCCGAGTCGCCCGTCGATTGGCGGAGCTGCAAGATACGCAGGTCCCCAGATGACTGGGTTGAGACGGCCGGGCTGGCCACCACGCCGTCGCCCTGGCCGGCCAACAGCGCCTGAGTCTCCACCACCACTAAGGCCGCCTCTCCAAGGGGTGCGCCGGCCGGTCTCAACCACAGAAAGGCAACGATCGCCGCCAGGCCGCACAAGGCAGTGCCAGTCATGAGGATGAAGAACCAGTGGATCGGTTGCCGGCGCCGCTTCTCCGCCGGCGCGCTGACGGTTGCCACCGCTTCCTGCACTGCTCCAGCCCGCAGCTCATCCACCAGGCTAGGCTGCGCCTGGGGCCCCTCGGTGGCCTCCTCATCTTCAGCCGGGCCTTCGCTCGCCGTCACGCTCTCCAATGGCCCCCCCCAGCGGTCCTCAGTCGCAGCCTCAGTCGTCGTTTCGGCCGGCAGAGGGGCCTGTTCTACAGCAGTTGGCCACCGAAGGTCTCCGTCGTCCGCCCGAGGCGACCAATCCCAAGCCGGCTGCTCCTCGCCTCGCGGTCTCGGCGCCAGGTCCAGACGATCTCCTGCAGGCGGGCGTGGGGCTGGGAAGCGTGGCCCTTCCTCATAGGTGGACGGGGTGGGCGCGAAGACCGGCGTCGCCGGCTCGGCAGCTTCTTGCTGGCGCAGCCACGCCAGCCCAGCCTTGGCCCGGGCGTGGTCGGGGTTGCGGGCCAACACCGCTTCCAGGCACCAGATAGCCTCCTGCCGGTCATCGGTAAGGCCCGACTTCCACAAGAGAGCCATCTCGTTATGGGGGTCCAAGGCCAGCACCTCTTCCAGGAGCGCCAACCCCTGCACTGGATCCCCGTGCTTGGCCGCTTCCACTGCCCTCTGGAGCTTTCGCTCCACCTGGCCGGATGCTGCTCCGCCGTCAAAGGAGCCCTGGCTTCTGTCCATCTGCTGCCCCTC
>JAAYZY010000454.1 GCA_012514615.1 Chloroflexota bacterium
AAGAGTTGACAGGCCATCGGCCCGATGGTATACTTGGGGGGTCTCACTGCCTATCGCGTTTTCCAGCGCTTCTCACGCTGCCCCCAAAGACAGACGACAGCCCCATCGCCAACCTCCAACGCCGCCCTCAGGTCAGATAAGCTGTGAGGCTCTGAGGCATGGGCCGTTGTCCGGCCACGGAGTTGGCGCACCCCGGGTGCGGCGCAGCTGATCGCGCCTGGCGGTGATGCCACCCGCCTGCAAGATTCACGCGGTGTAGGTATGGAGGAACACAGAATGACGAGGCAACACGGTTGGCAGAGGATTGGGCTGGGCGCAGCCCTGGCGCTGGCGGTTCTGCTTGGGTTTGGGGGCATGGCTCAGGCAGACGAGACCATCTGCACCGGCGCCCTGGGCGCGGTCACGGTGGAGAACCTGACAGTGCCGCAGAACGCTACCTGTACCCTGAACGGCACGCGCGTCCAAGGGAACATCAAGGTGGAGTCCGGGGCCACGCTGCGGGCTTATGGCGTGCATGTGGATGGGAACATTCAGGCCGAGGGCGCGATCCTGGTCAACGTCTACCCTGGCGCCCGCGTCAACGGCAACATCCAGATCAAGCAGGGAGGCGGCGCTGCCGTCGAGGGGGCCAGCGTCGGTGCGGACCTCCAGTTTGACGCGAACAACCGAGCGCTGACGGCGAGGAACAACACCATCGGCGGCAACTTGCAGGCGTTCGGGAACCGCAACGGGCTCACCATCGCCAGCAACACCATCAACGGGAACCTGCAGTGTAAGACGAACGTCCCGCCCCCGGTCGGCTGGGGGAACGTGGTCTATGGCAGCATGGAAGACCAGTGCGTTGGCTTTGACGGGCCTCCGCCGACAAGCACGCCCACGGTCACCCCCACCAGGACGTTTGGGCCGACCCCCACCGCGACGGCCACAGCCACAGCCACGCGGACCGCGGGCCCGACCCGCACCCCCACCGCCGTGCCCTCAGGCGACGGTATCTGCACCGGCGTCCTGGGCGCGGTCACGGTGGAGAACCTGACAGTGCCGCAGAACGCTGCCTGCACCCTGAACGGCACCCACGTCCAAGGAAACGTCAAGGTGGGAACGGGGGCCACGCTGCGGGCTTATGGCGTGCATGTGGATGGGAACATTCAGGCCGAGGGCGCTAGCCTGGTTGCCGTTCACCCTGGCGCCCGCATCGATGGCAACATCCAGATCAAGCAGGGAGGCGGCGCTGCCGTCGAGGGGGTCAGGGTCGGTGCAGACCTCCAGTTCGACGCGAACGGCCGAGCGTTGACGGCGAGGAACAACGCCATCGGAGGCAACCTGCAGGCGTTCGGGAACCGCAACGAGCTCACCATCACTGGCAATGTCGTCAATGGGAACCTGCAGTGCAAGGGGAACGTTCCGCCTCCGACGGGGTGGGGGAACATCGTGGCCGGCAACATGGAAGACCAGTGTGCGGGCTTCGGCGGCCCGCCGCCGTCCAACACGCCTACTCCCACGCCCACCCTCTTGCCGGCCAACAACCACGCGCCCAACCCAGGTTTTGAGCAGCCCAACCCCCAGGGCGCCGGGCCGCGGGGCTGGGTGGGCAGCCACTGGGCAGGCCCTGCGGCAACCTACAGTTGGGTCACCCATACGGTGCACAGCGGCTCCAGGGCGGTCCGCATCGCCAACGCGTCCGATGCGACGCGCAGTCGCTGGCGAGCGCCCGTGGTGGCCGTGCAAGCGGGGCAGACCTATCGGTACGGCGTGCATATCCGCGGGGCCCAGATTGCCGGCACGGCGCGGGTGACCATGGTATTCCTGCGGGCCGACCGCACCCGCATCGGCAGCCAGGAGTCGCCCACCCTGCGGGGCACCTTCAACTGGCAATGGCTGGGCGGCACGGTGACCCCGCCGGCGGGCACCAGCACCCTCCGCTTCGAGCTGCGCCTGTACCAAGGCGGCGCCGTCTGGTTCGACGACCTGGTGCTGGAGAAGCAGTAGAGAGACCGCTCCTGCCCGTCAGCGTGGAGAGCATGGCGACGGTTGTGGGAGAAGGCAGGGGGCTGGCTGCGGTCAGGGCCCCTTTTCTGCCTTGGACGTTGGCAGTCGGGGCGTGCCTTCTCCCCCCGACGCGGCCGACAGGCCCTGTGGCCGCCCCCAAGCGCTTGCCCCCCTTCTTGCAGTTTGCCGCCACCTGAGGTATAGTAGTAGCGCTATCAGACGGGCAGCGAAGCCCTGCACGGTTGGAGTAGGCCACCGGAACCGACGGCCGGCGCCGAGCTCCCCGCCAGGGGACCGGCCCGGCCGTTCTTGTTGCCCAGAAGAGGGCGCCGCGTTTCCCCCTGAATCACGCCCGAAGAGGAGAGGCCAGGATGGACTTCCAGTGGACAGACGAGCATGAGATGACCCGCAAGATGGTGCGGGACTTCGCCGAGAAGGAGATCGTGCCGCACGTCAAAGAGCACGACCGCAGCCAGACCTTCGACCGCGGCCTCTTGCCCAAGATGGCCCGCCTGGGGCTGCTGGGGCCCTGCATCCCGGTGAAGTACGGCGGCGCGGGGATGGACTACATCTCCCTGGGCGTCATCTGCGAGGAGCTGGAGCACGCCGATACCGCGGCGCGGGTGATCATGTCGGTGCACGTGGGCCTCAACTGCCTGACGCTGCTGCAGTGGGGCAGCGAAGAGCAGAAGGAGAAGTACCTGGCGCCCCAGGCCCGGGGTGAACGGATCGCCACCTATGCCCTCACCGAACCCAACGCCGGTTCCGACGCCGTGGCCATCGAGACGGTGGCCCGCCGCGAGGGTGACCACTACCGGCTGAGCGGTGAGAAGATGTGGATCTCCCTGGCCGATGTGGCCGACCACTTCATCATCATCGCCTGGACCGACCTGGAGAAGCGGAAGAAGCGCGATCACAGCGGGATGTCGGCCTTCATCGTGGAGCGGGGCTTCCCCGGCGTGGAGACAGCCACCATCCACGGCAAGCTGGGCGTGCGGGCTGGCAACACCGGCTCCATCCACATGGAGGATGTGCCGGTGCCAGCGGCCAACCTGTTGGGCCAGGAGGGCGAAGGGTTCAAGATCGCCATGAGCGCCCTGGAGAACGGCCGCTATACCGTGGCCTGGGGCGCCACCGGCCTCATCCAAGCCTGCCTGGATGCCAGCGTGCGGTACGCCAACGAGCGCCGCACCTTCGGCGTGCCCATCGGCCAGCACCAGTTGGTGCAGCAGATGATCGCCCGCATGGTGCAGCGGGTGGACGCGGCCCGGCTGCTCTGCCTGCGGGCCGGCTGGCTGAAGAACCAGGGCCAGCGCAACACCCGGGAGACGGCCCTGGCCAAGTGGTTCGCCTGCGATGCATCCTTTGATTCGGCCGCCGACGCGGTGCAGATCCACGGCGCCTACGGCTACTCCGACGAGTACGACGTGGAGCGCTTCCTGCGCAACTCCAAGGGCGCGGTGATCTACGAGGGCAGCCGCGAGGTGCAGCAGCTCATGCAGGCCCAGTATGCCTTGGGCTACCGCCAGGACCGCCCGCTGCGCTGCGAGCTGCCGGCCTACGATCCCGACCTGTGGCAGGAAGAGTAGGCTGCGCCTGGTCCGGGCCGGGGCCCGGGACCTGACTTCACAGAGAGGCCGCCCATGCGAGAGTTCCTCAACGGCAGCGAGGCGATTGTGCGCGCCGCGCTGGACGCGGGCTGCACCTTCTTTGCCGGCTACCCCATCACCCCGGCCAGCGAGATCCTGGCCGAGATGCTCCAAGGGCTGCCCCGGGTGGGCGGCGTGGCCATCCAGGCCGAGGACGAAATCGCTGCCATGGGCTTCTGCATCGGCGCGGCCATGGCCGGGGCCCGCGTCCTCACTGCCACCAGCGGGCCGGGCATCAGCCTCTACAGCGAGAACCTGGGTCTGGCCATCATGGCTGAAGCGCCCTTGGTGGTGGTGGATTGCCAGCGCATGGGCCCGGCCACCGGCGGGGCCACCACCGTGGGCCAGGGCGACGTGCAGTTCCTGCGCTGGGGCACTTCTGGCGGCTACCCGGTCATCGTACTGGCCCCGGCCAGCGTGGCCGACTGTTACACCCTGACCCGGCGTGCCTTTGCCCTGGCCGAGCGCTTCCGCACGCCGGTCTTCTTGGCCACCGATAAAGAGATGGCCACCACCCAAGCCACGGTGGACCAGGCGGCTTTCTGCCCTGTGCCGGCGCCCCCGACGCCGGTCCTGGCCGCCGACGCCCCGTTCCGCACCTTCAACCCCGACCGGCCAGAGGAGGTGATCCCCCTGGCCCCGTTGGGCGGCGCGCACGTGACCCGCTACACCACTTCCAGCCACGACGCCAGCGGCCGCCTAAGCACCGACCCGGCGGTGGTGGGCGCACTGAACCGCCACCTGGCTGCCAAGATCGACGCCCACCAGGCCGAGCTGGAGTGGGCCCTGGAAGACCTGCAGCCGGGGGCTCAGGTGCTCTTCGTCAGCTACGGCACGGCCGCCCGCGCCACCGCCGAGGCGGTGGCCTTGGCCCGCGCTCGGGGCCGGCGAGCCTCCCTGCTCACCCTGCAGACGCTCTGGCCGGTGCCGCAGCAGACCCTGCGCCGGGCGCTCCAGGGCGTGCTGCGGGTGGTGGTGGTGGAGCTGAACCTGGGGCAGTACCTACGGGAGGTGGAGCGTCTGAGCGAAGACCGCCCGGTGGTGGGCGTGCTCCAAGTGGATGGCGAGCTCCCCACACCGGAGGCCATCCTGGAGAAGGGAGGCCTGGCATGAACGAGCCCGGCGCAGGTTCGTATCTGGACGCGGCGCGGCTCCCTTTCCCCTTCTGTCAGGGCTGCAGCCACGGGCGCATCCTCCACCAGTTGGATGATGCCCTGGGCCGCCTGGCGCTGGATCCCCGCCAGGTGGTCCTCGTCACCGACATCGGCTGCGTGGGGCTGTCGGACCAGTACTTCACCACCAACAGCTTCCACGGGCTCCACGGCCGTTCCATTACCTACGCCACAGGGATCAAGCTGGCCAACCCGGCGCTGCAGGTGGTGGTGCTCATGGGCGACGGCGGGGCGGGCATCGGCGCCAACCACCTGATCCACGCCGCCCGACGCAACATCGGCCTCACCGTGCTGGTGTTCAACAACTTCAACTTCGGCATGACCGGCGGCCAGCACTCGGTGACCACGCCGCCGGGGGGGCGCACACCCACAACCCCCCTGGGCGGCCAGTTGGAGCAGCCGCTGGACCTCTGCGCTACCGCCGCGGCCAACGGCGCCGGCTTCGTGGCGCGGGCCCTCTTCAGCGACCCCCAACTGCCGGACCTGCTGGATCGAGCCCTGTGCACCCAGGGGTTTGCCCTGCTAGATATCTGGGAGCTGTGCGTTCGGTTTGCTCGCGCCAACCCCAAAGAACTGCTGCCCGGCGAGCGCCTCAAGCTGGGGCAGACGCCCAGCGGCGTGGTGGCCGAGAAGCCCAGGCCGGAATACGCCCAGGAGTACCGCCGCTTGGCCGCCCTGGGCCCCCAAGGGCAGCCGCCCCAGCGCGCCCTGGTGCCCATCCTCTCTCACCCCCTGCCCGGGCCGCTGCGCTGCGTGCTGGCCGGCTCGGCCGGCGGGCGCGTGCGCTCGGCGGCCAACCTGCTGAGCCTGGGCGGGGTGCTGGCCGGCCTGTGGGCTACCCAGCGAGATGAGTACCCGGTCACCGTGGCCTCCGGCTACTCTCTGGCCCAGGTGATCCTGAGCCCAAAAGAGATCCAATACACCGGCATCGCCCAGCCCGACTGGATGCTGGTGGTGAGCCCCGAGGGGCTGCGCAAGTCTCGAGGGCTGGCGAAGCGCATGGACCGACGCAGCCGGCTCTACCTGCGGGCCGACCTTTGGCCGGTGGAATCCGACGCCCAGGTGACGCTGCTGGACTTCGCCGCCGCCCCCCTGCGCCTGCGGGAGGAGGAGCAGGCCCTGGCCGGCCTGGCCGCGGCCCTGCAGCACAGCGCCCTCTACCCGTTGGACGCGCTGCGCGCTGCCGTGGCCCGCGACGCTGCCCACGCCCAGGGCAACCTGCGGGTGTTGGAGGCCAGCCTGCTCCTGCCGCTGCACGAGGTTGCGCCCCACCGCCCGTAGCTGGGGCGATGTCGCCCCAGCCAGAACGCCCGACCCGACCCTGTCCATCCGCCCTTGCCTCGCGGTAGCCCACCCCGGCCGACTGGCCGGGGGCAAGACTGCCCACCCGACGGAGCCCAACTCCCCCCACCTGTCTGGCGACTTCCGGCCTGTTCCGCGATATGCTCAATCTGAGAGAGCAGATCGGGGAGGTGCGCCATGTCAGGCATCAACACATGGTTCTGGAGCGAAGAGGGCGAGCTGCATCTGGCGTGGCGGCTCCTGTGGGCGGCCGGCTTGGCCATGCTGGCGGTGCTGCCGTTGGCCTTTGCTGGCAGCGTAGTGGTCGCCTACGCCTCCCTGCGGCCGGCGAACCTGGCGGCCGGGGCGGCGGTCTCGGCCCTGCAGGGGCTGGATCCGGCCACCGCGGCCTTGGTCATGGGCAGCCCTTCTTTCGTGCCCCTGGCCACGGCGCTGTTGGCCCTGGTGGGGGGGCTGACCCTGGGCCTGGCAGCCCACCTGCTGGGGTCCCGAAGGAGCGAGTTTCCTCAAGGCTAGCAGATGTTGCCGGCAGGCTCGCCTAGCCCTTGACCGGGCGGCCATCTGGTGGTATCCTTAGAACAAATGTTCTGAGGGCTGGGCTTGTCCCTGGCCGAAAGGCGCCGCCATGCCTCGCAATCCTCACAAACGTCCCTGCGCCTTCCCCGGCTGCCGTGCCTGGGCGGTGCGCGGGGGCCAGTTCTGCGCCTCCCACCGCCGGCAGGACCCCCCGGCAACCTCCGCTGGCGAGGCCCAGCTGGGCCCCCCTGGCCTGTATGCCGCCGCCTTTTCCCCGGCCGAGCTGGCGCGCCTGACCCCCCTGTTGGAGCGCCTCTCCCTGGACGACGAGATCTGGATGGTGCGCATGATCAACGACCGCTTGCTCCGCCGGCTGACCGACGGCCCAGTGGATGACGACCTGCTGCTGCGGCTGGCCCGCCTGCTCTACAGCGGCTCGGGTCAGGTGGCCCGCCTGCTGCGGGATCGTCGAGCCATCTCCGGTGACGCCGAGGCCGGCTTCGCCCAGGCCATGGGACGCATCCTGGACGAGCTAAACACCTTGGCCGGCTGGGAGGTGCCGCTCTGAGCGGGGAGCGCCCCACCGCGTGGCTGCCCCGCCTGGCGGCCCGCTTGCTGCTGGAGCCAGACACCTTTGCCCGGGCAGTGCTGGGCGTGACCCTGCGCCCCTACCAGACGGCCCCGGCGCGGGCCATCGCCCGGGCGGTGCTGCAGCGGCAAGGGGCGCGTTTCGCTGTGCTCATGGCCCGCCAGGCGGGCAAGAACGAGCTCTCGGCCTGCCTGGAAGCCTACCTGCTGAACCTCTTCGCCCGGCGCGGCGGGGTCATCGTCAAGGCCGCGCCGACCTACCAGCCGCAGCTGCTCACCTCACAGGAGCGTCTCATGGCCCGCCTGGACAACCCTTGGAACCGTGGATATTGGCAGGTGGAGCACGGCCGGCGCGTCCGTCTGGGCAACTCTGCCGTGGTCTTCCTTTCGGCCCACCCCGAGGCCCAGACCGCTGGGGCCACCGCTGACATCTTGCTGGAATGCGACGAGGCCCAAGACGTGCTGCCGGCCCACTGGGATCGGGTCTTCGCTCCCATGGCCGCCGCCGAGAACGCCACGGTGGTCTTCTATGGCACGCCCTGGACGCGCCAGACGCTGCTGGGCCGGGTCCTACAGGAGCTGGCCGCAGCAGAGCAGGCCGCCGGCGAGCAGCGGGTGTTCCGCGCCGACTGGGGGGCGGTAGCGGCCTGTCACCCACCCTACGGCGAGCACGTGGCCCGGGAGCTGGCCCGCCTGGGGCGGGAGCATCCCCTCTTCCGTACCCAGTATGCCCTGGAAGAGATCGACGCCGCGGCGGGGATGTTCCCGAGCGAGCGCCAGGCCCGCCTGCGGGGCAACCACCCCCGCCAGAGCGCCCCAACC
>JAAYZY010000455.1 GCA_012514615.1 Chloroflexota bacterium
CCCCTACCTCCCGGCACAGGCGGCTCAGCACGGCGGTCAGTTCTGGGGATGAGGCCGACGGTGGGACCATGACCGGCTCCCAAGGCTGCTGCAGCGCGGCCTCCAGCAGGGCCGGCAGCTCGCCCACGAAGAACGGTTTGGGCAGCACGCCCTGCACCTCAGGCGAACCGGGGACGTTGGGGCCGTCGTCCGACACGGCCATGAGGCGGAGAGCCGGCCGCACCGCCCGCAAGCGCGCAGCCACCTGGGCCAGGGGCTGGCCCAAGGCTGGGGCGTCCACCACCGCCAGGTCGCAGGGTTGGGCCCGCAGCGCCGCCTGGGCCTCCGCCAGCGAGGTCGCCGCGGACGCGCTGTAGCCGCCCACATCGCCCACCGAAAGCAGGAACATGGCCGCGAAGGCGGCGTCTGGGTCTACCAGCAAGATCCTCGTGGTCACGAGACTGCCCCCCACTACGGATACCCCCATTGTAGGGGCGGGGCGGGGGGCGGTCAATAGTCCTTTGGTAAGGGGCGGCTACCGTTCCACCACCACGAGGTCATGGGAGGCCGCGTTCAAGAAGACGCCTCCCTGCTCCGTCACCCAGACCACATCCTCCACCCGGTTGCTGAAGCGCCCGGGGATGCGGATGCTGGGCTCCACGGTGAAGGTCATGTTGGCCTGCAGCGGTTCGTGCTCGCCCACGCTGAGGAAAGGCGGCTCGTGCACGGTGATGCCGATGCCGTGGCCCAGGCGGTGGTTGAAATAGGGCCCCCAACCGGCCTCTTCGATGACCTGGCGAGCCACCGCGTTGGCCTGCTGCCCGCTGATCTCCCCGGGCTTCAAGACGGCCATGGCCGCGGCCTGGGCTCGCAGCACCGTCTCGTGGGCCCGCCGCACCTCAGCCGTCGGCTCGCCGGCGAAGGCCGAGCGCCCGAAGTCTGACGCGTAGCCGCCGTAGATGCCGCCGAAGTCGAAGGTCACCGAATCGCCCGGCTGCAAGCGCCAGTCTGGGGTGGGCTGCGGCTGCCCTGGCCGGGTGAAAGCCACATCGGTACGGAAGGAGTTGTCTTCAGCCCCCAAGAGGCGGAACTGGTGATCCACCTCGATCTCCAGGTCCCGCGCTGTGGCCCCTAGGCGCAGGGCCGGCAGCGCTGCGGCATAGACCTGGTCGGCCAGTGCAGCGGAACGGCGCATGGCCTCCATGGCCGTTCCGTCCTTCACTGCCAGCAACGGGTCCATGAATGGCGAGGCCAGGGTCAGCGCCGCGTCCGGCCGCGCCGCCCGCAACGCCTCGCTCAGGGCCGCCCAGGCGCGGTCGGCCACAGCCAGGCGTTGGCCCCGCAGCGGGAAGCCGGCCATCACCGATCGCAGCAGGGCCTGGGGGTCGCCCCCTTCAGCCAGGATGCGCACCTCCGCCCCCACCCCTTCGGCCGCGCTCAGGATCTCGGGGCTGTGCTGAACCATGGAAGGGGCCACAAAGACCGGCGCGCCCTCCAAGCCGATGAAGACGCCGTTGAGCCAGTCGCCCCGCACCTTGACGATGCCGAAGTAGCCGTCTTGGCGGATGCCGGTGGCGTAGAACAGGTAGGGCGACGGGTGCAGGAAGAGCAGGCCCACGCCAGCCTCCTCCATGGCCGCACGCACCTTGGCCAGCCGTTCTTGGTAGATGGGCACGGATTTCCCCTCCTGTGGCAGATGGGGTGGGGTCAGGCCGACGGTTCGGCGGCCGTGTACCGAAAATACTCGTAGTAGCCCAGCAGCCGCGCTTGGTCGTCGCGGACGGCGCGCATGTGGGTGCGCTTGAGCTCGTTCTGCCCCACCACGATGTCGTCCTCGCCGGCTTGGAAGCGGGCCCACGCCTGGCGCATCACCTCGCCAGAGTGGGCGTTGTGACAGGCGAAGATGGAACGCCCCACCAACGCCGCTCCGCCGAAGCGGGCGTACTTCTCCACCGCAAAGCGGTTCATGTAGCGGATGGTGTGGTCCGGGCCCACGAAGACCATCTCTTCGGGGTAGCCGTCCAAGATGGCCTGGAGCGTGACTGCGTCCATGGTCTGTCTCCTTCCCTGCGCGGCGGCCTCAAGCCGCCGGCGGTTCGCGTCGTCCCTGCAAGGCGATGAGCAGCACCGACACGTCTGCTGGGTTCACGCCGGCGATGCGCCCGGCCTGGCCCACTGTTTGCGGGCGGAAGAGGGCCAGCTTCTCGCGGGCTTCGTTGCGCAGGCCCACCACCGCGCCGTAGTCCAAATCCGGCGGGATGGGCCACTCCTCCAACCGCTGCAGGCGGGCCACCTGCTGCCGTTGTTTCTCGATGTAGCCCAGGTACTTGGTTTCGATCTCCACCTGCTCGCAGTCTTGCGGGGCCAGGGGCTGCGGCGGTGGGGCCAACCGCGCCACCAGGGCGTAGCTCACCTCAGGCCTGCGCAAGAGAGCCACCGCCTGGACCCCGTCGCTCAGGGGCTCCAGGCCGGCTTCCTGCAGCAGGCGGTTGGTCTCCTCGTCCGGCCGCAGCCAGGTCTCGCCCAGCCGCTGCAGCTCCCCTTCGATGGCCGCCCGGCGGGCGCGCAGCGCAGCCAAGCGCTCTGGCGGCAGCAGACCGGCCGCCTCGGCCAGGGGAGCCAGGCGCAGGTCGGCGTTATCTTGCCGCAGCAGCAAGCGGTACTCAGCCCGAGCGGTCATCATGCGGTACGGCTCGTCCAGATCCTTGGTCACCAGGTCGTCCACCAGCACGCCCAGGTAGGCCTGGTCCCGCCGAGGCGCCAGCGGCCTCTGGCCGGCCACCTGGCGGGCGGCGTTGAGCCCGGCCAGCAGGCCCTGGGCCGCAGCCTCCTCGTAGCCAGAAGTGCCGTTGATCTGCCCGGCCAGGAAGAGCCCGCCCACCAGTCGGCTCTCCAGCGAAGCCTGCACGCAGCGCGACGGCACAGCGTCGTACTCGATGGCGTAGCCAGGCCGCAGCACGGTCGCTTCCCGCAGGGCCGGGATCGTCCGCAACGCCTGCCGCTGAACCTCTAGCGGCAGGCCGGTGAAGAAGCCCTGAACGTAGACCTCGGTGGTACGCCACCCCTCCGGCTCCAGGAAGAAGTGGTGAGAGTCCTTCTGGGGGAAGCGCACCAGCTTCTCTTCAAAAGAGGGGCAGTAGCGGGGGCTCACCGCCTCGCTGGCCCCAGGCGCCACCGGCGAGCGGTGCAGGTTGGCCCGCACCACGCCGTGGGTGGCGGCGTTGGTCTCCACCCGGTAGCAGGGAAGCTGGGTCCTCCA
Source organism: Chloroflexota bacterium (assembly GCA_012514615.1). Next base: position 3,239 of record JAAYZY010000455.1, read on the forward strand.
CGCCTGCTGCTGCGGGGTGGGGTAGACCGGGTGCGGGGGAGAGGCGAAGAAGGCGCCAGCCAGCCCCCCCAAGCAGACCGGTTGGCCGGCCAGGGCCGCGTGCTGGTGGGGGAAGTGGAAGTAGAGGGGCGTCGGGTGGCCCGCCTGCGGCTCGCTGAGGGCGAAATCGATGCTGCGCGCGTCCACCCGGGGAGGCGTGTTGGTCTGCAAGCGCACCAGCGGGAACCCCAGGGAGCGGAGCGACGCCGAGAGACCCACGGCAGGCCCTTCGGCTGCCCGCCCTGCCGGCCAGCTCGCCTCGCCGCTGAGGATGCGCCCGTTGAGGAAGGTGCCGGTGGTGAGCACCACCGCGGCGGCGGCCAGGCGCCCCTCGCCCAGCAGCTCCAGGCCGCGCACGCGGTCCCCTTCCACCCACAGCCGCTCCACCTGGGCCTGCCGCAGCGTTAGGCCGGGCATCTCTTCCAGGGCGTGCTTCATGTTCAGGGAGTAGAGCCGCTTGTCACACTGGGCCCGCAGCGCCTGCACCGCCGGCCCCTTGGAGCTGTTGAGCAGACGGATCTGGATGAAGGAGCGGTCGACGGCGCGGCCCATTTCGCCGCCCAAGGCATCCACCTCCCGCACCAGGTGGCCCTTGGCCGGGCCGCCAACAGCCGGGTTGCAGGGCATCTGGGCCACCAGGTCCAGGTTCATGGTTACCAAGAGGGTGCGCGCCCCCAAACGCGCGGCGGCCAGGGCGGCTTCACAGCCGGCATGCCCTGCACCCACCACCACCACGTCGAAGGCGTCCATGGCTGCCTGCTCCCCGGTCAGCCTCTCCGCAGCGAGCGCGGCACCCGCGGCAGGAGGAGGGTCAGGGCTGCCGGCGCCAGCAGCCACCAGGCCAGCCAGTGCAGCGCCGGCGTCAGGCCGATGATGTCGGCCAGGCGGCCGAAGACGGTAGCGCCCACACCGCCCAAGCCCAAGGCCAAGCCGGTGATGAGGCTGGCGGAAGTGCCGGCGTCGCCGGGCATGAGGCGCTGGGCCATGGCGGTGGTCAGCGTGCCCGGCGAGGAGAGCAGGAAGGCAAACAGGGCCAGCAGCGCCACCAGAGGCAGCCCCTCG
>JAAYZY010000046.1 GCA_012514615.1 Chloroflexota bacterium
CCCACCAAGCTGCCTCGCACTCCGGCCAGCGACGAGATGCACAGGATCTTGCCGTAGCGCCGAGCCTTCATCCCGCCCAGCACCGCCCGGCAGGTGTTGTAGAGGCTCTTGAGGTTCACATCCACCATCCAGTCCCACTCTTCGGGGCTCATCTCCTCCAGTGTGGTCACTTTGCCGGCGCCGGCGTTGTTCACCAAGATGTCGATGGGGCCCAAGGCGCCTTGTACCTCCGCCACCATCCGTTCTACCGCCGCGGTGTCAGCCACATCGGCAACGGCCAGCGCCGCCCGACCGCCGGCGCGAGCGATCTCCTCCACCACGCCCTCTGCCTGCGCCGCCGAATGGTGGGCGTTGACCGCCACCCGCGCCCCCTCGCGGGCCAGCGCCAAGGCAATGGCCCGGCCAATCCCCCGGCTGGCCCCGGTCACCAGCGCCACCCGTCCTGCCAGCAAGCCGTTCTCCTGCTCCGTCATGGGCTTCACTCTCCTTGGGTCAGATTGCCCCAGCGGTGCGGGCCCCGCCGCACCTGCCAGGCCAGGGTCACGTAGGCCGTGGAAAGGGTGGCCAGCAGTTGCAGCGCCGGCGAGACCACCACCATCAGCGCCAGCCAGCCGATGAAGCTGGCCCGCGGCTCGTAGAGGATCATGGGGATGCCATAGCCGGCTGGGTCGAAACCCGGCTGCCCGAGGAGCTGTAGGCTTGGGCCCCAGATGGCCACCAGGATCACGAAAGTGAAGAGCGTCGTCCAGCCGGCGTTCTGCAGCACCCGCCCCATCAGGTCGGGCAATAGACCCCCGTGGCGCTCGGCCCGCCGCACCAAGGCCCAGCCCAGGGGGAAACCCAGCAGGATGGTGAAGAACGGCACCCCCATGCCCAGGGCCAGGCTGAAGAGGGCGACGAAGGCGTAGAGCGCCCAAGCCTGCCAGCGCTTCATCCCCCACCCGATGCGCTCCCAGCCCGCTGTCGGGACCGGCGAAGAGGGCGTCAGCAGCGGCAGCAAGCCCTCAGGGTAGAGCGTGGCCCGTCCCCGGCGGAAGTGGTCCAGCGGCTTCCAGAGGACCCGCAGCGTTTCGCCGTTGTCCTCCTGGATCTCCCAGGCGTCCCGCTGCAGCAGGTCGGCGTCGCCCAAGCGGCCCTCGTAGATGAGGGCGATCTCGTGGCCCGGCTCTGCGCTGTGGGCGAAGATGCTCTCCAACGTTGCCAGGTGGCGCAGGTCAGCCACATCGCACCTCAGTTCCTCGTGGATCTCGCGGGCCAGCGCCTCGTCGCCCCGCTCGCCGAACTGAATGCCGCCGCCCAGGGGCCGGTAGAACGGCTGACCTGTAGCGGCGCGGCGGTACTTTGTCACCAGGAGGTCATCGCCTCGACGGAAGACGCCCAGGGCGATGGCGCGTACGCGCTCCCCGTCCAACCCCATGTTCCTCCTCCCGATGGAACGTCGCCCAGCAGGCCTCGGCCCGCCGGGCAAAGACGCGGCCCATCCCCCTCAGCGGGGCAGGACGCGCAAGCCCCACAACGGCAGCAGGCCGCCGCCCAGCATCGCCTCCCGCCCCCGGAAGAGCGGTAAGTTCTGCACCGAGCCCGGGTCGTAGACGCCGACGTAGACCTGGTAGACGCCTGGCGCGGCTGCCGGGTCCACCGCTAGCGTGCGCCGGTCCAGGGCCCGGGTACCGGCCGGCCAGGCGCTAGGGGGCTGGCCGGCGGCCAGGGGCGGGGCATCGCTCTGGGCCACCTTGCCCCCGGCCTCGTCCAGCACCTGCACGGTGGCCACATAGTCGGCCGGCAGGGTCGCTAGCCCTTGCCAGTGCAGCGTCAGGGTGAAGCTTTCACCGGGACGCAGCACCGTGGGACCCATCTCGTAGTCGGTCAGGCGCAGGCGGCGCCCCCAATGGTAGCTCAGCCTCCGACCACCCTCCGGCAACACCACCGCTGGGCCGGCGAAGCGGACGTGATCGCCCAGCGGCTGGCCTGCGGCGTCCCAAGCCGGCAGCCGCTCACCGGACCGCCGCACCAACCCCACCACCAGTTCGGTCTGGTCGGTGGGCAGAGCGGTCTCCCGCACGGCCAGGGGCCAGCGGTCGCAGAAGGCGGCTCCCGCCAGCCAGAGGGAGGTGGGGAAGCTCCCCTGGCCGTGGTAGCTGTCTTGCTGCGCGGCGATGAGGTCGCCGGCCGAAAG
>JAAYZY010000456.1 GCA_012514615.1 Chloroflexota bacterium
GGCGGCCGTGGCCAGCCTGCAAGCTGGCGACATGGTGCTGGCGGTGGATGGGCGGCCTGTGTCCAGTTCCAGCGATCTGCAGGCATACATCCAGGCCCGACCGGAGCAGGAGCTGCGGTTTGAGGTGCAGCGGGAGGTTGGAGCGGGGGAGGCGCAGCGGCTGACCGTCGCGGTGACCCCCAGCCGTACCGCGGAAGACCGAGGGCAGATCGGCGTGCATCTGCAGTCCTCCTACTCTTGGCCTGAAGCGTTTGTCAGCGGCCTGCGCACAACCACCAATGTGGTGTTTCTGACGGTGGCATTGCCGGTGTCGCTGCTGCGAGGCGACCTCGCCCTCAGCGATGCGCGGCCTGTGGGGCCGGTGGGCATTGCCCAGCTGGCCGGCGGGGCGGCGCAGTTCTCCCTCGACACGGGGTGGTGGTACCCCATCTTCCTCATCATGGGCTTCATCAGCACCGCTCTGGCCATCACCAACCTCCTGCCGCTGCCAGCGCTGGACGGCGGACGGATCTTCTTCCTGCTGGTGGAGGCGGTGCGCGGCCGGCGGGTGGACCCAGAGAAGGAGGCGTTGGTGCACATGATCGGCATGGTCATGTTGGTGGGGCTGATGGTGCTCATCACGTACCAAGACATCGTATCGCCCATCCCCCAGCTGGACTGGAGCCAGTTCTTCTGAGTCGCACACCCCATAGGGGGAGAGGGAGCAGGAGTCAGCCATGCGCGATCGCATCACTGAAGCACTGAAGGGCCACCAGGGCGACTATCTTGAGATTCGGGTGGAGGAAGCAGAGTCCACCAGCATACGCTACCGCGGCCGGGAGTTGGAGGAAGTGGGCCGCAGCGAGAGCCTGGGGGGCAGCGTGCGCGCCCTGGTGAACGGGGCCTGGGGCTTTGCTTCGTTCAACAACGTGGAGCAACTGGGCCGGTACGCCGCGCTGGCGGTCGAGCAGGCGCGGCTTGTGGGCGGGGGCGATGAGCGCATGGCTGAGGCCCCGGCGGTGGATGCCGTGGCCCCGGCAACCCTGCGGCGTGACCCGCGCCAGGTGTCTCTGGAGGTCAAGAAGGCCCTCCTGGACGAGTACAATCGCATCCTGTGGGGGCGCTCGGCCAAGGTCCAGACCACTGTGGTGCGCTACCACGACGCCTTCCGCCGCCAGTGGTTCGCCAATTCCGACGGCGCCTACCTGGTGCAGGAGTGGTCGGACTTGACCGGCTCTTTCCTGGCAGTGGCGCGAGACGGCAACGACGTCCAGCAGGCGTTCATGTCAGTGGGGAGCGCCGACGACTACGGTGTGATGGAAGGCTTGCACGACCAGGTGGCCGATGTGGCGGACCAGGCCGAGGCGCTGTTGCGGGCCAAGCCGGTGCGGGGCGGCACCTACACGGTGGTGGTGGACCCAGCGTTGGCTGGCGTCTTCGTCCACGAGGCGTTCGGGCACCTCTCTGAGGCTGACCACGTGCACGAGAACCCGCGCCTGCGGGAGCTGATGGTGCTGGGCAAGCGGTTCGGCCCCCCGGAGCTCAACATCTACGATGGGGCAGCGCTGCCGGGACACCGTGGTTCGTACCTCTACGACGACGAGGGGGTGGCGGCGCAAATCACCCCCCTGGTGCAGGATGGCATCCTGGTAGGCAGGCTGCATTCCAGGGCTACCGCGGCCAGGATGGGCGAGCAGCCCACCGGCAACGCCCGGGCCATCAGCTACCGTCACCGCCCACTGGTGCGCATGACCAACACCTACCTGGACGCCGGCCCGGCCTCGCCCGACGAGATGTTCGCCGGCATCAAGGAGGGAGTCTATGTGATCCGCTCGCTGGGCGGCCAGACCAGCATGGAGATGTTCACCTTCTCGGCGGCCAAGGCGTTCATGATCCGCGATGGCCAGTTGGCCGAGCAGGTGCGCAACGTCAACCTCAGCGGCAACCTCTTCGAGACGCTGCTGAACATCGAAGCCATCGGCAGTGACCTGACTTGGCGGCCCGAGGGCGGCGGCTGCGGCAAAGGAGGCCAGAGCCCCTTGGCGGTAGGGATCGGCGGGCCGCACGTGCGCATTCGCCAGGTGGTGGTTGGCGGCGAGTAGGCAGGCCTTGTTCGAGGAGAGTGGGGAGAACATGAGCGACGCTTTGCACCTTCTGGAGCCCAGCTTCCGCAGCTACTTGGAGCAGGCGCTGGACCTGGCCGCGCGGCGGGCGGACCAAGCTGAGGTCTATGCCAGCGAGAGCCTGGTGACCCCGGTGATCTTCGAAGCCAACCGGCTCAAGCTCATCGAGACCAAAGAAACCCGCGCCGTTGCGCTGCGGGTGGTGGTGGATGGTCGTGTGGGCCTGGCCAGCAGCAGCCGTCTGGGCCAGCCCGCCACCTTGGTGGATGACGCCTTGGCTGTGGCCGGCTTGGGGGCAGCCGTGCAGTACCAGCTGCCGGGCCCGCAGCCGCTGCCGGCGCTGCAGCTCTGGCACGCTGACGCTGCCGACTGGTCTAGCGCGGCGATGGTCCAGGCGGGCCAGGGGATGATCGATGCCCTGCGGACGGAGAACGCCGATCTCCTCTGTGAAGCACACCTGGGCAAGAGCCAAGCCACCACTGCCTTGCTGAACTCCCAGGGTGTGACCGCGGCCTATCGGCGGACGGCCGTCTTCGGCTCGCTGAGCGCCAACTGGATCCGCGGCACCGACATGCTGGATGTGTGGGAGGGCGATGCCTCGCCGAAGCTGGACCTGGATTTCTCTGCCTTGGCGGAGCGGGTGCTCCAGCGAATCCGTCAGGCGGCGAGGACCGCCCCCGCGCCCAAGGGCCAGTTGCCGGTGATCTTCACCCCCAAAGCGGCGGCAGACACGCTGCTGGGCGCGGTGGGCAGCGCCTTCAACGGCAAGATGGTGCTGCAGGGGGCGTCGCCTTTGGCAGGCCGGCTGGGGGAGCAGGCGTTCGACCGCCGGCTCTCCCTCTACGACGATCCGCACGCCGCGGCTGGGGTGGCTAGCTGCCCTGTGGACGACGAGGGGGTAGCCACTGGCCGCCTGCCTCTCATCGAGGCGGGCCAGATCCGCGCCTTCTACTACGACCTCCAGACCGCCAGCCTGGCCAGCGCTGCCAGCACCGGACATGGGCAGCGCGGGGTCGGCTCCCTGCCCGCCCCGGGGCTGACCAACCTGGTCTTCGCCCCGGGCGACACTTCGCTGGAGGAGATGCTGGCTGCGGTGGGCAAGGGCCTGCTGGTGGACCAGACCATGGGGGCCTGGGCCGGCAACACCCTGGCTGGCGAGTTCTCTGGCAACGTCCACTTGGGTTACTTGGTGGAGGGCGGCGAGATCGTTGGGAGGGTGAAGGATACCATGGTGGCCGGCAACGTCATCCAGGCCCTGAACGACTTGCTGGCGGTGGGGGATCAGGCCGTCTGGGTAGGCGGCGCTGTGCAGGCGCCCTATCTGGCCTTCGCCTCGTTGGGCGTGGCGAGCAAGGCCTAGACGGCCGGCGCGTCGGGCGGTGAGTGGCCGTGCTGACGATGACCCCGTGGCGCAGCGGCCGCGGGGTCTGCGCGTCTGGCGGTGGCGAGCGTCCCGGCTGTGGGTTGGGGCCGACCTACCGGCGTACCGGTGTGTACTAGGAGCTGGGGAGTAGGGAGACCATCTCATGAGAACTGCTTTCCTGTGGCGGGCGGCCTGGGCCGGCCTGCTGGCGTTGTTGGCCGCGGCCGTCCTGTTCAGCGCTTCGCCGCTGCGGGCGGAGGATGCACCGCCGCTACTTCGCCTGACCGAGGGCGGCGATGCGGTCTTCGTCGGGTGGGGGCCGGGGGGGCAGTCTGTTCGCTATGTTCGGGCAGGCGACCTCGCGCCAGGCCAGCCAGCGCCCCTGTGGCAAGCGCCCCTGGCAGGCGGGAACCCGTCTGCGATTGGCGAGACCGCCGCGCCGTGGGACAACGAGCAGCCGCTGAGGGACACTGATGGGCGGCTGCTCTTGGATGGAGCGGACGACGCCAGTCAAACGCTGCCGCCGGCGGAAGCTGCCCTTCCAGTGTGGTCGCCAGATGGGCGCGCGGTGGCCTTCTTGGGATGGGAGGAGCCCAGCCGCCCTTGCCTGTGGCTGTGGGATGCGGCGGTCGGATCTGGCGACTGCCTGCTGCAAGGGGAGCGGGAGCATTTCGGCCGGCCCGACTGGTCGCCCGATGGCCAGTGGGTTGTCGTCAGCCGCACGCCGGCCGGCACAGAGACAGCCTCCCTTTCCGACTTGTGGCTTGTGCCAA
>JAAYZY010000457.1 GCA_012514615.1 Chloroflexota bacterium
TCGAACTGGCCGCGGTACATGGTGCCAGCCACCAGGCTGCCCACGTCGAGTTGAACCACCCGCTTGTTCAGCAGCGGCTCGGGCACGTCGCCCAAGAAGATGCGCTGCGCCAACCCCTCCACGATGGCCGTCTTGCCCACGCCAGCCTCGCCGATAAGGGCCGGGTTGTTCTTGGTGCGCCGCGAGAGGATCTGCACCACCCGCTCGATCTCTTTCTTGCGCCCGATCACCGGGTCCAGCTTGCCAGCCTCGGCCAGGGCCGTGAGGTCCACGCCCAATTGGTCCAGCAGAGGCGTCTCGCTCTGGGGTTGGTTGGCTGGCGCGGCGCCGCTGGTGCGCCGCTGACTAGGCGGCAGCACCGGCTGGCCGGCCTTGCTGGCGCGGGCCTGGTTCTCCAGGATGGCCCGGGTGGTCTGCAGGCGGACCTTCTCCAGGTCCATCCCCAGGCCGCGCAAGATATCCACGGCCACCCCCTCGCCCTCACGCACCAGGCCCAGCAGCAGATGCTCCGTGCCGATGTACTGGTGCCCCATCAAGCGGGCCTCGTCCACGGCATACTTGATCACCCGCTTGGTGCGGGGCGTCAGTTCAGGCATGCCGATGCTGGCCTGGTCGCCCCGCCCCACCAACCGCTCGATGGTGGTGGCCAGCTGCTGGGTGTCCACGCCCATCTCGTGCAGCACTTGGGCGGCCACCCCGCTCTCCTCGCGCACCAACCCCAACAGCAGGTGTTCCGTGCCAATATAAGAATGACGAAGCCGTTGCGCTTCCTCTTGTGCGGTCTTGAGCACTCGTTTCGCCCGTCTGGTGAAACGGTCTAGTTTGTCCGAAGCCATGGCTCACTCTCCCCGGGCTTTCCCAACTCACTGCCAGTAAGACGCTTGTCAACCACCCATCGTCCCCACACTACTGCGCCGACCGATCCACGGGGTACAAAAAGGGGCCAGCGCCATCTCCCGCTGGCCCCTGGCGGGCGCTGATCTCAGACAGACCACACCTGCGGGCCTGGCAGGGCCTGCGGCGTCGCCGCCGACCGGGCCCTGAGGCTCCCTGGCCTTCCCTCCAGCGGGTATCTGGCACACACGATCTGTCCGGCCACACCCAAGACAGGGAACGGTCCGGGACGCCGTCGGCCATCGGGAAGCGCCGGCCCGTGCCGGGTCACTCCTCCGTCTCGGTTGCCTCCAACGCTACTTCGTCCCCCCTATCGGCCAGCGATTCTTCGCAGGCCAGTTCCCAGTCGGGCGGCTCGCCAGATTCGCCATCGAACGGCTCTTCTTGGTCCGCGTCATCCACCACCCAATCCACATCGCCGCACGCCTCAGCAGCCTGCTTCAGGCTGAGGCCCAAGCGTCGACGTTCAGGGTCGATGCGCAAGATGCACACCTGCACCACATCCCCCTCGTTCACCACCTGCTGGGGATGTTGCACATGGTAAGAGGCCAGCTCCGAGATGTGAATCAGCCCCTCCAACTCCTCATCCACCAGAGCAAAGGCCCCGAAGTCGGTCAACCGAGTGATGGTCGCCTCCACCACCTGGCCTGCCTGGTACCGCTCGGCCGCGGCAGTCCACGGCTCAGGCTGGAGGCGTCGCAGGCTCAGGCCGATGCGCTGGCGCTCGCGGTCCACGTTGAGGACGTACACATCCACTTCGTCCCCCGGCGTGAGGACCTCAGCAGGGTGCTGCACCCGCCGCCATGAAAGCTCCGAGA
>JAAYZY010000458.1 GCA_012514615.1 Chloroflexota bacterium
CCAGCGTGTTGGCCGCCACCAGGCGCACGTCGCGCATGTTGTCGTAGCCGGCGGCGAATTCCGCCAGGGAGAGTCGCTCGCGGAAGGCGGGGGTCAGCAGGCCGTATGCAGCGTCGAACTGCCGGGCCTGCACCGCCCTGTAGAACTGCTCCAGCGGCTCGCGCAGGTAGTCCAGGGGGCGCGCCTGTTCGTCCAAGACCGACGCTTCAGCCTCGATCAGACGCCACTGCCCCCGCTCCAGCGCCAGCCGCCACGTCACATCCGACAGGCGCGTCACCAGTGAGAAGCCGTTCACCGCCACCGCCTGCACCCGGCAAGGCACAGCCGCCGTCAGCCCCTGCACCACCCCCGGCTGCACCGACTCTACCCGCACGGCCATCACCCTGGCATGCTCTGCAGCGAACTGCTCCAACGGCTGCGCTGCCCGAGCCTCGCGGCTCAACAGGTTGTGCGCCACCGGGTACTGGCGAGCTTCCAAGGCCCCGTAGAACTGCTGCACCGTCTTCGCCGGGTCGGGCAAGGCCCGGCTGCTCTCCTCCAGCCGCCGCTCCGACAGGCTGTCCAAGCGCCAAGCGCCGTCCAGCCTCTGCAAGCCCCACGTGGCCTCTCTCGTCTCCACCTTGAACTCGTCACCGGCCGCCAGCATCACCAGCAGCCGCACCGTGGCCTGGGCGTGCTGGGCGTCCTGCTGGTGCGCCTCCACCCCCTGCACCCCCACTTCGCTCAGGCCGGCGTACTGCTCGGCCAGATCCACCAGCGGCCAGCGGGCCTGGAACGCCGGCGTGAGCAGGGCGTGAGCCTCGGCAAAGCGGTGCGCCCCCAGCGCAGCGTAGAAGGCCAAGGCCGCGCCCTCTGGCGGGGCGGTCCCTGGTGAGGGCGTCGAGGCGGGCAGGGGCGCGGCAGTGGGCGTCGCCGGGGACGCGGCGGTGGGCTCGACGGGGGACGCGTTACAGCCGGCAAGGGCCAGCGCGAGGAGAAGCGGCACCCACCATCCCTGGCCGTGTAGGCGTTCGCGTGGTTTCATGGCCCCCCCCTTCGCTGCACGTGGCGGTAGTGTACCGGAAAGGCGGCTTTCACGCAACCAGCGCCGCGGGGGGCTGCGGCGTGGCGGCGTTTGTGCCCTGGGCTGCCGCGGCTATAATGGCCCCATGAGCCTACCAGACCTGCTGCAACGCTGGCGCACCTGGCCAACCATGGCCCGCAGCGCGACCGACTGGCGTCGCCTGCCGCGCCGCGCCGCCCGCTACGCCCCCCTGCCTGCGGCGCTGGATCAGCAGCTCCTGCGCGCCCTGCAAACCGAGGGCGTCCGTCAGCTCTACAGCCACCAGGCCGCTGCCTTCCAGGCCGCTGCGGCCGGCCAGCATCTGGTGGTAAGCACCCCCACCGCCTCAGGCAAGACGCTTTGCTACAATCTGCCGGTGCTGCAGACGCTGCTTCAGGAGCCTCAGGCGCGGGCCCTGTACCTCTTCCCCACCAAGGCGTTGGCCCAGGACCAGCTGGCTGCCCTTGGACGCCTGACGGCTGAGATCGACGCCCCATTGCGCATCGATACCTACGACGGCGACACCCCGGCTGCGGCGCGGCGGAGCATCCGCGAAGGGGCGGCCATCGTCGTCTCCAACCCCGACATGCTGCACACCGGCATCTTGCCGCACCACACCCGCTGGGCCGCCTTCTTCAGCGGGCTGCGTTACGTGGTCATCGACGAGCTGCACACCTACCGTGGTCTGTTCGGCAGCCACGTGGCCAACGTCCTGCGGCGGCTGCAGCGGGTGGCCGCGTTCTACGGAGCGCGGCCGCAGTTCATCTGCAGCTCGGCCACCATTGCCAACCCCCAGGCCCTGGCCGAGCGGCTGGTGGAAGCGCCTTTCACCTTGGTGGACGACGACGGCTCCCCCAGCGGCGAGAAGCACTTCGTACTCTACAACCCGCCGCTGGTGAACCGCGAGCTGGGTATCCGCCGCAGCCCCATGCTGGATGCCCGAGCGCTGGCCGGCGAGTTGCTGGCCCAAGGGGTGCAGACGGCCGTCTTCGCCCGCTCGCGCCTGGCCACCGAGGTGCTGCTCACCTACCTGCGAGACTTCGCCGCCAGCCAAGGGTGGCCGGCCGAACGGGTGCGCGGCTACCGCGGCGGCTACTTGCCAGAGGAGCGGCGAGCCATCGAGCGCGGCCTGCGGGAGGGAGAGGTGTGGGGCGTGGTGGCCACCAACGCCCTGGAGCTGGGGGTGGACATCGGCCAACTGGCCGCCTGCCTGATGGTCGGCTACCCCGGCACCATCGCCAGCACCTGGCA
>JAAYZY010000047.1 GCA_012514615.1 Chloroflexota bacterium
ACTGTCGCACGGCATCTGCGGTTCTTGCTCCCTCCCTCCCCGTGAGGGGAGGGGGAACCACGCGTAGCGTGGTGGGTGGGGAGCAAAATGCCCCGTGCCCGTGTCACCCACCCACCGCCCTTGCGGGCGGTCCCCCCGCCCCTTGTAAAGCCCGGAGACATGCCTGACAGATGTTCGGAGACATCCCTGACAGTCATGCCTTGGTGTTGAGGTCGATCATGGCGATGACGACGGCTCCGAAGCAGATGCTGTACTGACCATCGTGGTGGGTGGGCCGGATGGCGAGGGTTTCGCCTCGGAAGGCCTTCGGGATGCGCCAGGTGCGGCCGCTGAAGCGGACTTGGGCCTTGTCGGTGGAGGCGCTGCGCAGGATGGTGCCGCTGTCGTAGAATGGCTGCGGCAGGCGCTCGGGAAAGGCGCGTGGCGAAGGCCGGTAGCGGCTGGCGGGCACGGCCATGCCGATCCCCTCATGCGGGCGCTGGTGGTTGTAGACCGCCCGCCAGCGGTCGAAGGCCCGCTGGGTTGCGCCAAACCCGTGCAACTGCGCCATGGCCAGGACCTCGGCCTTGAGGCTGCGGTGGAAGCGTTCGTTCTTGCCACGTCCCTGCGGGTGGTAGGGTCGGGCGTGGATCAGCTCGACCCCCAGCTTGAGCAGCCAGACCCGCAATGGCGTCCATTGCCCCGGTATGCCGCCGCCCCAGGGCGCGCCGTTGTCGGTATAGATGGCCAGCGGCAGGCCGTGGATGCGCATGGCCCGCTCCAGATGCGCGCGTACGGTGAGGCCGCGCTGGTCGGGGCAGGCCCTGAGGGCCACGGCAAAGCGGGAATGATCGTCGATCACCGTCAGCGGGTGGCACGAGGTGCCGCAGGCCAGGCGGACCTCGCCCTTGAAGTCCATCTGCCACAGCTCGTTGGGCGCCGCACGCTCAAAGCGCCCATGGGCGGCAGTTGCGGGCTGGTGCGGTTCGATGCGGCCATGGCGCCGCAGGATGGCGTGCACGCTCGAGGGCGCGGGCGGGGTGCCGCCCAGGTCGGCCAGCCGCCGCACGATCTTGCGTGCCCCCCAGGCCGGGTGCGCGTCCCGCACCGACAGCACCGCCCGCTCCATCGCCTCGGCCGTCCGCGCCGGGCTGTGCACAGGCCGCCGCGAACGGTCCGCCAACGGCTCGCCCGCCCGATACCGCCGCAGCCACACATAGCCCGTCTGCCGGCTGATCCCGAAGCGGGCGCACAGGGCCGCAACCTGGGCTCCGTCCAGACAGGCAAGGGCACAGAACTCTTCACGAAGCTCCATCACCGACGCTTCCCGCCACGCCATCCAAACCTCCAAGGCAATCGCCTCGAAAGTGTCAGGCATGTCTCCGAACATCTGTCAGCTATGTACCAGGACTGAACAGAGGGGAGGGGGAACCACGCGTAGCGTGGTGGGTGGAGCGACCAGGAGCACTGAACGCCTCCACTGCCCTGTCCTCACCCCCAGCCCGCCGGCCCGCCGCTCCACCCTCATCCGCCCTTCGGGCACCTTC
>JAAYZY010000459.1 GCA_012514615.1 Chloroflexota bacterium
CAGTCAACGCCTGCACGGCGTTGCGGGCTGCCTCCAAGGGGTCGGCTACCTGGAAGGCGTCGTCGGTGTTGGCGCGCACGGTCTCGTTGGCCAGCGCCTCGGTCAGGCCGATGATGGCGGCGCGATGACCCCCGGCAAGCTCCTTGATGACGTAGGGCTGCACGAAGGGGCGGTCGCCGTCCTTGGCGACGATGTTGGCCGAAAGGACCGGGAACTGGGCTTCGCTCAGGCGGGCCTGCAGTTGCTCTCCGCTCAAGCCAAACTCCAGCTGCCCCAGGGTCATGGCGTCGTACGCCAGCCGGTTCATGCCTTCCACCACGATCTGGCCGGCGGTGCGCATGGCTTCGGTGGCCTCTCCGTACCACGAGCCGCCAGCATCCAGCAGCAGGGAGGCTTGGGCGGCGCGCCGCTGTCGTTCAATGATGGTAGCCCGACGGGCTAGCCCCCCCTTGGGGGGCCTTCAGCCACAGGGCTCCACGTAGCCGCGGGCGTCGTTGGTGTGGAGCACCACCAGGGAGATGGGTGTCGCCTCTGGCAGGATCGAGGTGGAGTTGGCCGGCAGGGGAGAGGGCAAGGGCAGCGCGGCCGTGAGGGTGGACGGCGGATGGGCCGGGCCCACCGGCGGCTGCGCGCCCGCCGTGGCGCCGCCAGGGCTACCCGGAGCGCAGGCGGCGCCCAACAGGGCCAGGGCCGCCAAAGGGAGGATCGTCCTACGCCAGCGAAGTCGAGTCATTGTGCCATCCCAGAGCAGGCAGAGTGTGTACGAATAGTATAGCGCAAGTGGCGACGGGCCGCAAGCGTTGGACAAGGCTTGCCGCCGCGGGTATAATGAGCGGTTGCCGAGCGACACCGCCACAGGGAGGAGCGGCATGGAACGGTTCAGACTGGTCTCGGAGTTCAAGCCCACCGGCGATCAGCCCCAGGCCATCGGTCAACTGGTGGATGGGCTGCATCAAGGGCATCGACACCAGACGCTGCTGGGGGCCACGGGCACCGGCAAGACGTTCGTGATGGCCAGCGTCATCGAGCACGTGCAGCGGCCCACGCTGGTCATTGCCCACAACAAGACGCTGGCGGCGCAGCTCTACTCGGAGTTCCGCGAGTTCTTCCCCGAGAACGCGGTGGAGTACTTCGTCAGCTACTACGACTACTACCAACCAGAAGCATACATCCCCCGCTCGGATACCTACATCGAGAAGGACGCCGACATCAACGAGGAGATCGAACGGCTGCGCCTGGCGGCGACGACGGCCTTGTTCAGCCGGCGGGATGTGGTGATCGTGGCATCGGTGTCGTGCATCTACAGCCTGGGCGACCCGGAAGAGTATGGGCGGGTGGTGGTGAACCTGCGCCGCGGCGAGATGCGTCGCCGTCAGAGGCTGCTGCGGCAGTTGGTGGAGGTGCACTACGACCGCAACGATTGGGAGCTGACCCGCGGCAAGTTCCGAGTGCGGGGCGACACCCTGGAGGTCTTCCCGGCCTACGACAACGTGGTCTACCGGGTGCAGTTCTGGGGCGACGAGGTGGAGCGCATCGTTCAGGCCGATCCCTTGACCGGCGAGGTGCTGGCTGAGCGCGAATCGCTGGACATCTTCCCGGCCAAACATTTCGTCACCCCTCAGGATAAGCTCAACGAGGGGCTGGAGTCCATGGCGGCAGAGCTGGAGGAGCGGCTGGCAGAGCTGCGGGCCGCCGACAAGCTGGTAGAGGCGCAGCGGTTGGAGCAGCGCACTCGCTTCGACATGGAGATGCTGCGCGAGGTGGGCACCTGCCCGGGCATCGAGAACTACTCTCGGCTGCTCTCGGCCCGCCCACCCGGCTCGGCCCCCTGGACGCTGCTGGACTACTTCCCTGACGACTTCCTGACCATCATCGACGAGTCGCACATGAGCATCCCCCAGATCCGCGGCATGTACAACGGCGACCGTTCCCGCAAGCAAGTGCTTGTGGAGTACGGCTTCCGGCTGCCTTCGGCGCTGGACAACCGTCCCCTCACGTTCGAGGAGGTGGAAGAGCGCCTGCACCAAGTGGTCTTCACCTCGGCCACGCCCGGCCCCTATGAGCTGGCCCAGTCGCAGCAGGTGGTGCAGCAGATCATCCGCCCCACCGGCCTGGTGGACCCCCAGATCGTCCTGCGGCCGACAGAAGGTCAGGTGGATGACCTGGTGGGGGAGATCCGCCAGCGGGTGACGCGGGGCGAACGCACCCTGGTGACCACTCTCACCAAGCGCATGGCCGAAGACCTGGCCGACTACCTAAGCGAGCTGGGGATCAAGGTTCACTACCTGCACTCTGAGGTGCAGACCTTGGAGCGGGTGGAAATCCTGCGGGACCTGCGTCTGGGCATCTACGATGTGGTGGTGGGCATCAACCTGCTGCGCGAAGGGCTGGACCTCCCGGAAGTCTCTCTGGTGGCGATCCTGGACGCGGACAAGGAGGGCTTCCTTCGCTCAGAGCAGGCGCTGATCCAGACAGTGGGGCGGGCAGCCCGGCACATCAACGGCACGGCCATCATGTACGCCGACCATGTCACCGGCTCCATGGAGCGCGCCATCGCCGAGACGAACCGCCGCCGGGCGATCCAACTAGCGTACAACGAGGCGCACGGGATCTCGCCGGCCAGCGTAGTCAAGCAGGTGCGCGACCTGACCGATCGCATGCGCGCCGAGCGACACGAGCACGAGGAGCGGCGACCGGGCGTGACCCTGCCGCGGGACGAGATCGAACGGCTCATCGAGCGGCTGTTGAAGGAGATGAGGGCCGCGGCGGTGGCGCTGGAGTTCGAGAAGGCGGCCATGCTGCGCGATCAGATGATGGAGCTGAGCGCGACGCTGCAGACCATGGACACGGAGGTGCCGGCGTGGAAGCGGGCTCTGGAGCGCCACTAGGGCCAGCCGCCTGGGAGCCGGCCTACCGGGCGCTGCTGGGCAGCGGCGAGCTGGCGCGGCGGGTGCAGCAGGCGTACCAGATGCTGGGCTGTTGCCGCCTCTGCCCGCGGGAGTGCGGGGTGGACCGGCTGGCCGGTCAGCGTGGCTCGTGCGGAGCGGCTGAAGCGGTGGTGGTCTCCAGCTGGAACCTGCACCCCTGGGAAGAACCGCCCATCAGCGGCCAGCGCGGCTCGGGGACCATCTTCGTGTCTGGTTGCACCGGTCACTGCCGCTTCTGCCAGAACTACCCCATCAGCCAGTGGATGCGCGGTCAGGAGGTGGGGGTGTCGCGCCTGGCGCTCATGATGTTGGAGCTGCAGGGACGGGGGGCGCACAACATCAACCTGGTGTCGGCCACCCACTTCGTGCCCCAGTGGCTGGCGGCGCTGCTGGTGGCGGCGGAAGCCGGCCTGCGGCTGCCCATCGTCTACAACTGCAGCGGCTACGAACAGGTGGAAGTGCTGCGGCTGCTGGATGGGGTGGTGGACATCTACCTGCCGGATGCCAAGTACGCCGACGACCAGACGGCCCAAGACCTCTCCGGCTTTCGGGCGTACGTTCGCCACAACCGACAGACGCTGCGGGAGATCTTCCGCCAGGTGGGGCCGACGCTGGTGCTGGACGAGCACGGCATTGCCCGACGAGGGATGATTGTGCGGCACCTGGTGCTGCCCGGTGGGCTGGCCGGCACCGAGCGGGTCTTCGCCTGGATCGCCCAGGCGTTGGGCGTCGACCTGCACGTGAGCCTGATGAACCAGTACTTCCCCACGTTCAAGGCGGTGGAGCATCCACTGCTGGGGCGCAAGGTGACAGAGTCGGAATACGAAGCGGCCACGGAGGTGGTTTCGCAGCTTGGGTTCGCCAACGGATGGCTGCAAGAATGCGCCACCCAGGAGACGGAGGTGGAGGCTTAGCCCTTCAGGCGCACTGCCTCGATGACGTTGGGCAGTCTCTCGATCTTGGCCAGAACGCGCCCCAACTGGGCCACGCTCTCCACTTCCAGCGTCGCGGTGACGGTCGCCTCGTTGTCTTTGGCATTGACTGTGGCGTGGGCGGCGCTCATGTTGATGCGCTCGTCGGCCACCACGCCGGTGATGTCCCGCAGCAGGCCATCTCGGTTGAAGGCGCGGATGCGGATGGTGACCGAGTAGCTCTGGCGAGCCGTCTGCCCCCAACTCACGGTCACCAGGCGTTCCTTGTCTTCTTCGCTCAGGCGCAAGATGTTGACGCAGTCGGCGCGGTGGATGGTGACGCCGCGGCCGCGGGTGACGTACCCGACGATGGCATCGCCAGGCAGCGGAGTGCAGCAGCGGGCGGCGATGGTGAGCAGTTGGCCTACCCCCATCACCTCCACCCCCTGGGCCGGAGCCACGGTCACCGTGGTGGGCAGTTCTGGCAGCGGCTCCTCTTTCCTCTCGGCCTCCAGCGCCCGCTGGGCGATCTGCTGGGCGCTGACGTCGCCAAACCCCACCGCTGCCAGGAGGTCGTCCAGCGTGCGGTAGTTGAACATCTCTGGCAGCTTCTCAAAGTCGGGGGTGACGTTGAGGCGACGCAGCTCCTTCTCCAGCACTTCGCGGCCCTGCGCGACATTCACCTCGCGGTCCTGCCGACGGAACCAGTAGCGGATCTTCTGCCGCGCCCGCGAGCTCTCCACGTATCCCAGGTGGGGGTTGAGCCAGTCTCGGCTGGGGCCGCCGCGCTTGGCGGTGATGATCTCCACCTGATCGCCGTTGGTGAGTTGGTAGTCCAGCGGCACGATGCGCCCGTTCACCCGCGCCCCGCGGCAGCGGTTGCCCACCTCGGTATGGATGTGGAAGGCGAAGTCGATGGGCGTGGAGCCGGCTGGCAGGTCCACCACCTGCCCCTGGGGCGTGAAGGCGAAGACGCGATCCTGGAAGACGTCGGTGCGCATGGAATCCAGGAATTCATCGGCATCGGTAACCTCTTGCCGCCAGTCCATGATCTGACGCAGCCAGGCGATCTTCTTCTCGAACTGGGGGTCGCGGCGGGTGCCTTCTTTGTAGCGCCAGTGGGCAGCGATGCCGTACTCGGCGATGTGGTGCATCTCCGGCGTGCGGATCTGCACCTCCAGCGAACGCCCCTCGGGGCCGACCACCGCGGTGTGCAGCGATTGGTACATGTTGTCTTTGGGGCTGGCGATGAAGTCGTCGAACTCGCCGGGGATGGGGTGCCAGAGTGAATGCACTACCCCCAAGGCGGCGTAGCAGTCCTTCAGGTCATCCACCACGATGCGCACCGCCCGCACGTCGTAGATCTTGTCGAAGTCGACCCCTTTACGGCGCATCTTGTTGTAGATGCTGTAGATGTGCTTGGGGCGTCCACTGACGGTGGCACGGATGCCCGCTTTCTGGAGCTCCTCCTGCAGGGTCTGGATGACGCGGGTGATGCCCTCTTCTCGGTCGCGGCGTCGCTCGTCGATGAGGCTGGCGATCTCCTTGTAGGTGCCGGGCTGCAGGTGGCGAAAGGCCAGGTCTTCCAGCTCCCACTTGATCTGCCAGATGCCCAGGCGGTTGGCCAGGGGGGCGAAGATATCCAGCGTCTCTTTGGCAATGCGGCGGCGGCGGGCTTCGGGCAGGGCGCCCAGGGTACGCATGTTGTGCAACCGGTCAGCCAGCTTGATGAGCACGACCCGCACGTCGTCCACCATGGCCAGGAACATCTTGCGCAGCGACTCGGCCTCGGTGTTCTGCAGATCGTGGGCGCGGTACTCGGCGAGCTGGTCGATCTCCCGGAGCTTGGTGACGCCGTCCACCAGGCTGGCCACCTGCTCGCCGAACTGGCCCTGGATGTCGGCAATGGTCACCTGGGTGTCTTCGGCCACGTCGTGGAGGAGGGCGGCGGCGATGGTCTCGGCGTCGAGGCGCAGGCCCGCCAAGATGTGGGCCACCGTGAGCGGATGTTGGATGTAGCGCTCGCCTGAGGCGCGGGTCTCCTCGCCGTGGGCCGCCTCAGCCAGCTCGTAGGCGCGCCGAATTAGGTCCACCCCGGTTGGGGTGACATAAGACGACTGCCTCACTTCCTCCAGCAGGCTCTGCAGGTCCAAGATGCCCTCCCAGGCGACGGGGCCATGGTGGATTATACTCCCGCCCAGCCATTCGCGCAATGCGCCTCTCTCGGGGCGCGGGGCGGAGGGCCCAAGCCGCGCCAGGTTTCCCTGAGCAGGCGGCGAAACAGAGAGTGAAGAGGGGCTGGCCAGGAGCCGCGGCGGCCCTGAGCCAACCCCTCCCTTGTGCGTCTGCCACGGAGGCAGAGGCTACAAGTCGGCCTCGTTCGCCTCGTCGAACGTCTCCTCGACCTCCTCCTCCTCATCGCCCTCCAGCAAGAAGCTGTCGTGGGACGGGGCCCCACCAGCAGCCTTCACCTTGGCCGCCTCGCGGATCTTCAGCTCGATCTCGTTGCAGAGCTCGGGCTTTTCTTGCAGGAACTCCTTGACGTTCTCCCGCCCCTGGCCCAGGCGCACGTCGTTGTAGGAGTAGAAGGAGCCGCGCTTCTCCACCACGCCGTATTCCACGCCGATGTCCAGCATGTCGCCGGTGCGGGAGATCCCCTCGTTGTACATGATGTCGAACTCGGCTTGGCGGAACGGGGCAGCGACCTTGTTCTTCTTCACCCGCACCCGAACGCGGTTGCCCACCACATCGCCGCCCTTCTTGATCGGTTGGATGGAGCGGATGTCCAGGCGAACCGAGGCATAGAACTTGAGGGCCATGCCGCCGGAGGTCGTCTCGGGGTTGCCGAAGAGGATGCCGATCTTCTGCCGAAGCTGGTTGGTGAAGATTACCGAGGTGTTGGAACGTTTGATCGCCCCGGCCAGCTTTCGCAGCGCCTGGCTCATGAGGCGAGCCTGCA
>JAAYZY010000048.1 GCA_012514615.1 Chloroflexota bacterium
GCAAGAGCCTACAGCGGCTGCTGGCCGAGGGCGAAGAGGGACGCTGCCAGCGGTACCGTGCGGCGGCCCAGCAGGTGCGTCAGGCGCTTCGGGGCATGGGCTTCGAGACCTACATCCCGGATGCGATCGCTTCGGACCTCATCACCGTGGTGGTAGGTCGGTCGGATGCCCCAATGGATGAGCTGCGCGCCTACCTGGCCAGCGAACGCGGCATTCTCGTGTCTGGCGGCCTGGAGAGGCTGGCTGGCCAGGTGATGCGGGTGGGGCACATGGGCAAGGCGTCTTCGGATGAGTACACCAGGGCGTTTCTGGAGGGGGTGAGCCAGTGGCTGCGGCAGCGGCGCCCCAGTTGACGGCTAGCCCCCCACGGTGGGAAGGATGAGGTAGAGTCGGTCGCCATCTTGCAGCGGCGTCTGGGCCAGGCGGTCTGTCGGGGCCACGCGGCTGTTCAGCAGGAGGCGCAACGGCAGGGGCAAGCCCAGGCCTTGCCGTCCCAAGGGGCCCAGGCTGGTCAACTCTTGAGGCTGTTCACCCCGCAGGAGGCGGCCCAGGTCCGGCCACTGCTGGCCCAGCAGGGCCAAAGCGTCGGCCGCTGTGGAGCTCTCGGGGAGAGACAGTGTGAGCCGGCGTTGGCCCACTGGCCGCCAGAACGGCTCGCCCAGGTGGCAGACGACCTCCATCAGCCGCCCCCCTTGCGGAAACAGAGGCTCAGCAGCGGGAAGAACGCCCCGGCCGGGAGCCCCAGCGGGCGGCAGATCAGGCGGTCCAGGCCATGGAAGACGGCCGCCTTCGCCCGGCTGCGCAGACCGCGGCCGGCGCCCACCTGGGTGAGCGCCAGAAACCGGGGCACGTCTTGCCCGTCGGCCACGTTGAGGCAGACGGCGTCGCCAGGCTTCAGGGCGTGCAAGACCTCCCAATAGGTGACGCCGATCATGCCCCGCTCCACGAGGTCCGACAGGGTCTCGGTGGGGGCGACGCGGGGGCTGGCGGCCCGGGCGTAGCGGAAGGCCAAGGAGGCTGGCAGGTAGGGGAGCAGCGGTAGGCCCGTGGTGTGATGGTCCACCGGCCAGAGGCGGTTGGGCGACTCGTAGACGAACAACAGGCCCCCCGGACGCAGCACGCGCCAGGCCTCCTGCAGGCACGAGCGCCGCAGCGCGGGGGGGATGTGTTCCAGGACGCCGTTGGCGGTGATCAGGTCGAAGCGGTGGTCGGCGAAGGGCAGGCTGCGTGTGTCTGGCACGTGCAGGGCAGCAATGCGGTCGCTGAGGCCGGCGTCTCGGGCCCGCAGGCCGATGACCTGCGCATACGACGCCACAGGTTCGACGCTGGTGACCCGCGCGCCGGCCCGGGCCAGGATGAGGGATGATCCGCCGCAACCAGCGCCAAAGTCCAGGAGTTGGGCGTCTCCCAGCGTGGCGAACCGCCCCACGAGGTCCAGCAATGGCTGGGCAATCCGCTGGGGGTTCTCGGCGCGGTCGATCTCATCCCGGAGCCAGGTAGGGCCCTTGGCCTCCAAGAGGGCTTCGATGAGCTCGCGGCTGTAGGTCGTCTCGAAGCGGGAGCGCTGGACGTACTGGGCGGTCCCCCAGTGGCGGCCGTGGATCTCGACGATGCGGCGGCCGTCGGCTTCGTGGATTTCGACGCGTGCGGCGTGATCTGGTGTGGTCATATCTCCTCGGCGCTGCAATTGCATGCCTTGGAGTGTACGCGGTCTCGGGCCCCTTGTCAAGAGGGACGGACGATCCATGTGAGGGAGAACCATGACCGAAGAGCAGGCGGTCGTCCGGGCCGGTCGCCAGCCGGCGACCATCGACTCGCTGGCCGCGGACCTGGCCGCGTTGGGGGTGCAGCCGGGGATGAC
>JAAYZY010000460.1 GCA_012514615.1 Chloroflexota bacterium
GCGTAGGCGGCGATGGAGGCCGCCACGCTGATGACCTGCTCCAGCAGCTCTTCGTCTACCCCTTGCCAATGGCGGGCAAAGGTGGCCACGTTCACCACCAGCAGCAGCTTGTGGGTGGTGGTGGGCTCATAGACTCGGGACTGCAACTCGCCGGTGCGCGCCGTGGCTTTCCAATGGACGCGGCGCAGGCCGTCCTCTGGTTGGTGGTCTCGCACGCCGATGGTGCGCACGGGGTCTTCGAAGATGCGCAGGCTTGCCCGTGTCTCGCCCAAGAACTCCTTGGGGGGCAGGTTCCAGTGGTTCAGCGGCTTCACCGAAGGGTAGACGATGAGCAGGTCCTCGCTCTCGTCGCGTCGGCGGCTTCCGAACAGGCCGAAAAGGTCGCCAGACTGCAAGGTGGCGGGACCGAAACGGTACAGGCCGCGCTGGGTGCAGGTGAACTGGTAGCGCTGGCTCACCCGCTCGAAGGCGCGCAGGGTGAAGAGAAGCAGCAGCGTGTTGCGCAGGGGTAGGTGCGAAGGCGTGATGGTGGCTCCCTGGGGGACCAGCTCCTCGGGGATGAGATCCGACACCCGCAGCCAGCTGATGGGCAGCGGCTTGCGGTTCTCCAGCCTCACCGTCAGCGTGACCGTCTCGCCCACGAAGGCCCGCTGCTCGCTGAACTGCCGCCGATAGGTCACCCGCCACAGGGACAGGCGGTTCCACAGCCAAGCCGCGGGCAAGATGATGAGCAGGAAGACGGCGATGAGCACCAAGCCAGGCTGCCGGGAGAGGTACCCTGCCACCGTGAGCACAAGCGCCAAGAGGACCCAGGCGTCGCTGAACTGGGTCTCTTTGCTGCGGTCGATCACCCTGCGCAAGCCATCACCTTTCCACCGGCACGGGGACCTGACCGACTACCTCGGCCACCACCTCTTCGGGCGTACGGCCCCTGAGGCGGGTCTGGGGGCTGATGAGAATGCGGTGGGTGAGGACAGGGGCGAGGAGCGCCTTGACGTCGTCGGGCAGGACGTAGTCTCGCCCGCGCAGCGCGGCCAGGGCCTGCGCGGCGCGGTGCAAAGCCAGAGTGCCTCGCGGGCTCACGCCCAGGCTCACCGAAGCGTGTTCCCGGGTGGCTCGCACCACTCGCACCAGGTACTCGCGCACCGAGCGCTCCACCCGCACCTGGCGCACGGCCTGCTGGATGGCGGTGATCTCCTCGCTGCTGACCACTGGACTGAGCTGCTGGAGGGGGTCTTGCTGTTGGAACCGCTCCATCATCTCCAGCTCGTCAGCCTCCGAAGGGTAGCCCAACTGGAGGCGCATGAGGAAGCGATCCACCTGGGCCTCCGGCAGGGGGAAGGTCCCTTCCAACTCGATGGGGTTCTGGGTGGCCAGGACGATGAACGGGCGCGGCAGGGTGTAGGTGCAGCCATCCACCGTCACCTGGCGCTCCTGCATCGCTTCCAGCAGGGCCGACTGTGTGCGTGGCGTGGCCCGGTTGATCTCGTCGGCCAGCACCACCTGGGTGAGGATGGGGCCGGGCCGAAACTCGAACTCCTGGCTGCGCTGGTTGAAGAACGAGATGCCGGTCACGTCGGACGGCAACAGGTCGGGGGTGAACTGGATGCGGCTGAAGGTGCAGCCCAGCGACTGGGCCAGGGCTTTGGCCAGCGTGGTCTTGCCGATGCCCGGAACGTCCTCCACCAACAGGTGCCCCTCGGCCATCAGCGCCACCAGCGCCAGCTCCACCACCTCGCGCTTGCCGACGATGACCTGTTCGACGTTCCTCAACACCTGCGCCATGGTTTCCTGGGTGGTCATGGGTGTTGTCGTCCTTTGCCTCTAGTCGTCTTCCGCGCCGGCTTCTTCGACGCGGATGTCACTCCCCAGCTCTGTCTCAAGCAGGGCCAGCAACGCCTTGCGGTCGTCGGTCTTGAGCTGCCGCCGTCTCTCAGGGTCCCGCAGGAACGTCTTGATCTGCTTGCCCCGCAAGATGGGCAGGGGTGGGTTCTCAGCCGTGAGGTTGGCTTTGGGGTTCAAGAAGACCACCACCGGGGTGAGGGGGGTGTTCTCCGCCACGGCGGGGTCGCGTTTCTCCAAGTAGCGCTGCATCAACTGCGCTTCGTCAGCCGCCTCGCGATCCGGGCGGCGCAACCCCTCAGAGCCGAACGCAGCCAGCACCTTGAGCAGGGATAGCTTCTGCTTCCAGCGCCCATCTTCATACTGCACATCGCCGGAGATGTCTTTCAGCCGCAAGACCATGAGGCCGTGGGGGCCCAGCAAGACGTGGGCGGCCGGGAAGATGTAGTTGAAGAGCACATAGCGCTCATCCAACCCCTTCAGGTAGCGCTCCAGACGCTGGTGCTGTCGGGGCTGGAAGCTGAAGATGGCCGCGCTATAGGTACCCACCTGGCTGAGCAAGAACCCGCCGATCAGGCAGCCGAAGGCAATGTAGACGTATTGGGGCTGGAACGACAGCACGAAGCCGATGAGCAGGACGCCCATACC
>JAAYZY010000461.1 GCA_012514615.1 Chloroflexota bacterium
CCAACAGTGTCACTTGGCGCTCGGCCGCGCCGGCCGAGACCATCCCTTCCATGACGAAGGGGAGGCGCACCGCACTGTCGACGCCTTCCAGGGTGGCGGCCAGGCCGCTGAGCGGCACCACCACTTCGGCCGGCACCAGGCTGGGGCCCAGTCGCTTCACGTGCAGGAGGTTGAAGCGCTCTTCCCACTCGTGGTGGGCGATCTCCTCATCCAACAACACGCCCCCGGCCTCGCTCGCCAGGACCGGCAGCGCTGCTTCCACCTCAGCCTGGCGGCCCTCGCCGGCCACAAAGACGGCGATGTAGGCCTCGGGTAGGGTGGGGCGGTGCTCCTCCACTGGGTGGCCATGGACCAGGCGCGGGGGCAGCTGGTTCTTCAGGCGGGCCATGTGCGGGTTGATGAAGCTGACCGACCACAGGGGCAGGCCGGCCTGATCCACCGCCCTCAGAGCGGCAGCCAGGGCTTGCGCGCTGGAGAACCGGAAGGCCCACAGCGCCTCAGCTTCCAGTGGGCGCACCCGCACGGTGACTTCGCTGATGACGCCGGTGGTACCCAGCGCCTCGCTGACCATGAGCAGCTCGTCGCCGGCCATGTCCCGCACTTCGCCGTTGGGCAGCACCAGCCGGGCTGACACCACGCTCTGCAAGAACGGCCCATGTTGGTAGCAGCCGTAGCCCACGCCTCCCTGGGCCAGCCAGCCGGCCACTGTGGACGAGGGGGCGCTGGAAGGGTAAACCCGCAGGGCCAGGCCTTCTTTGGCCAGGGCGCTTTCCAGGTCGGCCCACACCGTAGCGGCCCGCACCGTGGCGGTCAAGGTGTGGCGGTCGACGGCCACCACTCCCTGGAAGCGCCGTGTGTCCAGCGTGACCCCGCCCTTGACCGGGATCACGCCGCCGTAGCCCGAAGTGCCCTTTGCTCGGGGCACCAGGGGGACGCCCTCCCTGGCAGCCCAGCGGGCCAGCTCCGCCAGCTCGGCCTCATCCTTGGGCTGAACCACCGCGTCGGCCAGGGCCCGGCCCAGCAGAGGCTTGATCAGGCCCGGCACCTCGCCTACGTCGTGGCTGTAGATCTTGCGTTCTATGGGATCGAAACGAACCCGGCCCCCGAACCTCTCTCGCAGCCACCCTTGCTGCGACTCCGTCAGGCTCGCCATGCCACTCCTCCTTAGTCCACCCTATGAGATGCGTTCTCCCAACAACGGCAGCGCTAGCGCCCCAGGTGGCTGATCTCTGAGATCTTGCGCAGCCTTTCCAGCAGCTCAAGCCGTTCCTCGCTCACTTCGGCGTAGGTCTCAGCCACCTGCGCCGCCAACCCCTCCAGCCCGGAGAAGGCGGCGGCCTCGCGGGTAGGGACGGCGGCCACGGCGGCCCGGAGGGCGTCTGCGTTCAGCCCGCAGGCGGCGGACAGGTCGGCCACGGTCTCTTCCGAGGGCTGGGCCTCCCCAACGACGCACTGACCCAGCAGCAGGTGTGCAGCCACCTGGCCTCGCACGGCGACCGCCGCCCGGGCGTAGCGCAGGCCGGCGTGGCACGGGCTGGCTGCCCCCTGGGCTACCTGTCGGTACGTGGCTAGGCAGCGTCGCCGTCCCTCATCGGTGCTCAGGATGAGGCGGCAGAAGTATGGGGCGTTGCTGGCTTCGGTCAGGGGCATCCCCTCTGGATTGAGCAACAGCGACCCCAAGCCAGCGGCTTGGGTTAGCACCTTCTGGATGGCTTGGATGCAGCGCAGGGGCAGCAGGTCGTCAGCGGCGGACAGTGGGCCGGAGGAAGGCGCGGTCGGCGCCGCTCCCTGTCGATCCAGCCAGGCCTCCACATCGGCCCGCCGGAAGCGCCATTGGCCGCCAACCTTGAAGCCGGGGAGCCGCCCGTCTGACAGCATGCGGTAGATGGTGATGCGATCCATCTGGAGCATCGCCTGTAACTGCTTGGTGGTGAGGAGTTCGTTCAACCCTGTCCCTCTTCTCGGCCGGGCCGGACTACTGCGTGGGGAGCGTGTACGGGAAGGATATCACAAGCGTCGTCCACTGTCAAGTTTGCGATAGTTTGCTATAATTTGGTAGATCATGGATTGCCTGGCGGTGAGGACAGGGGCACGATCCCTTGCCTGCACGGGCCATTTGTCTGTGGCCCCAGCATGGACTATAATCGCATCGTCATGCGTCTGCATGGCGCGGACCTGCACACGGAGGTGAAGGTGAAGCTTTCCATTCTCATCCCAGCGTACAACGAAGAGCGCACGGTGTCCGACGTGCTGAAGATGGTGCGGGCGGTGGACATCTCCCCGCTGGAGAAAGAGATCGTGGCGGTGAACGACGGCTCCGGCGACGCCACCGGCAGCATCCTGGACGAAGAGGCTCAGCAGGGCGACCTGGTGGTGGTTCATCACCCGCAGAACCTGGGCAAGGGCGCGGCGCTGCGCACGGCCATCACCCATGCCAGCGGCGACATCCTCCTCATTCAGGACGCCGACCTGGAGTACGACCCGCGGGACTACCCGGCGCTCCTCAAGCCGATCCTGGAAGGGCGCTCCGAGGTCGTTTACGGGTCCCGCTTCCTGGGAGGGCCGCGGAAGGCTATGCTCTTCTGGCACATGGTGGCTAACAAGGCCCTGACCCTGACCACCAATATCCTGTACGACTCGATCCTCAGCGACATGGAGACCTGCTACAAGGTGTTCAAGGCCGACGTGGTGCGCTCCATCCCCCTGCACGCCCGCGGCTTTGAGTTCGAGCCGGAGATCACGGCCAAGGTGCTGAAACGCGGCCACCGCATCTTCGAGGTGCCGATCACCTACACCGGGCGGGAGTACTACGAGGGCAAGAAGATCAAAGGGCGGGATGCCTTCATCGCGCTATGGACCTTGTTCAAGTACCGCTTGGTAGACTGAGCCGCGCCGTGCCAGGGGGCCTGCGTCGTTGGTGGACGCCCCTGCTGTTGGCCCTGGCTCTGCTGGCAGGAGCGCTGCTCCGCTGGCCGGTGCTGGCCGCCAACCCGTTTCACGAAGACGAAGCGCTGTACAGCACTTGGGCGTTGCAAGTGGCCAGTGGCCAAGACCCCTGGCTCCTCAGCGCCTACGTAGACAAGCCTCCCTTGCACATCTACCTGTTGGCGGGGCTGTTCCGCCTCTGGGGGCCCAGCGCTCCCCTGGCCCGCCTGCCCGGTTTTGTGGCCGGCCTGGGGAGCATCCTCTGCCTCTACGGGCTGGGGGCTCGACTCTACGGTCAGCGCACAGGGCTGCTAGCGGCAGGCTTCTTGGCCCTTTCCCCCTTTCACATATCCCTGAGCGGCACAGCCTTCACCGATTCCCTGCTGGTCTTCTGGCTGCTGGCTGCCCTTTGGGCCGGCGTATCAGGGCGCTGGGGCGGGGCCGGCCTGATGCTGGGGCTAGCCGCTTCCACCAAGCAGCACGGCCTGCTCTTCATCCCTCTGCTTCTGGCGCTGGCCCTGCTGACGCCCGCGGCCCTGAGGCGCGTACGGCGCCGGGTGGTGCCCGCGCTGCCTGCCGGCGGAGCCCTGAGCATCGGGTGGGTGGGTGCAGCGCCAGCCGCTGGCGAGCGCGCCTGGCGGAGCCGGCTAGCGTCGTTGGCTTTGGGGTTCTTGGCGCCCATGGCGGTGACCACCTGGTGGGACGTGCAGCGCTGGACCATCCGCCCGAGCTACTTCGACCGCAGCCTGACCGCCTATGGAGGCCTGCGTCTGAACACCTGGGCCGAGTTTGTGGAGCA
>JAAYZY010000462.1 GCA_012514615.1 Chloroflexota bacterium
ACGAAGCCTCGCAGAAGTGGGTTGATCACCGGCGCCTTTCTCATCTTCTTGGGTGTGCTGTTCCTCGTGGCCCAGTTTGTCAGGTACCAAGAATGGATCTTCCTGAGCGGCCTGGGCCTCATCTTCCTGGCGCTGGGCTGGCTGCTGCGGGCCTACGGCCTCTTCATCCCCGGCGGCATTCTGACCGGCTTGGGAGGCGGCATCGGGGTGGCCGAACGGTACGGGGAAGGGCCGGGGGCGGCCGGGGCCATTCTGGTGGGCTTGGCTGCGGGCTTCGTGCTGGTGTGGGGCTTGGCCTGGGCTCTGCTCCACGAACGGCGGCATTGGCCCCTCATCCCCGCGGCTGTCTTGGCTGTGGTGGGCGGCCTCTTCATGGCCGGCGCCACCGGCCTGCAGGTGCTGGAGCTGCTGGGCCGCTACTGGCCCATCGTCCTCATCCTGGTTGGGGCCATCGTCTTGGTGGGGGCCTTCCGCCGGCCGGAGGTGATAGCCGAACCCCCCAGCGAACCGATCTTCGAGCCGCCTGCGCCAGCCTACCCAGCCCAGCCGCAGCCGGAGGCCGCGGGGATCGAGGTCGTCTCCACCCCCGACGAGCCAGAGCAGCCGGAGCAGCCGGCGCCGACCGCGCCGTCGGCCCTGTATCGGCCACCCTGGGGAGAGATCCGTGGCCAGAATCGTACCGATCCGCCTGGGCTTCGTCAAGGCGTTCTTGCTGCAGGAACAGGGGAACATCTTGGTGGATACCGGCTCACCGGGCAGCGCGTCCGCCATCTGCCGGGCCCTTGCGCGCGTCGGCCTGCGCCCCACCGACCTCTCGCTGATCCTCATCACCCACGGACACACCGACCACTTTGGCAGCGCGGCCGAGCTGCAAGCCGAGAGCGGCGCTCCCCTGGCAGTGGCCCGCGCCGACGCCGACCCCTTGCGCCAGGGGAGCAACCGCCCGGCGCAGCCGCTTGGGGCTTGGGGCCTGCCCATGAAGCTGGGGCTGCGGCTGGGGGGCGGCGCGCCGCCTTGTCGGCCCAACCTGCTGCTGGAGGGCGAAGCCAGCTTGGCGCTCTACGGCGTGGAGGCCACCGTGCTGCCTACGCCCGGTCACACTGCCGGGGCGCTCTCCCTCCTGCTGCCAGACGGGCAAGCCATCGTTGGCGACCTGGTGATGGGGGGCCTGATGGGCCGCGGCCGGCCCGGAGCCCCCCTGGTCTGCGAAGACCTGGACGCCCATCGCGCTAGCCTGCGCCGTCTGCTGGAGTTGGGGCTGAGCCTGTGGCACACCTCACACGGGGGGCCCTTCCCGCTGGACGAGGTGAAAGGGCGCCTGTCGGCCATCGAGGCGCGCTAGGCGGGTCAGCCGGCCTGGTCAGCCCCCAGGTAGACCCTAGGCACACGGGATGTCAGGCTGGTGATGACTTCGTAGTTGGCCGTCTGCCCCCAGACCGCCACTTCTTCGGCCGAAATGCGATCATCCCCTTGCGCCCCGATGATCACCACCTCGTCGCCCTCGTGCACGGCCGAGATGCCGCTCACATCCACCACAAACTGATCCATGCAGACGCGGCCCAGGATGCTGGCGCGCTGCCCCTGCACCAAGACCATGCCGCGGTTGGACAGGCAGCGGTGGTAGCCGTCGCCGTAGCCGATGGGCACCAGAGCCACCGGCGTGGGGCCAGGGGTAACGTAGGTGCGCCCGTAGCTCACGCTGGCGCCCCCTGGCAGCGTCCGCACCCGGCCCACCCGGGCCTTCAGGGTGAGCACCGGCCGCAGATCCACCGGGCGGTTCAGCTCTGGCGACGGGTACAGGCCGTAGAGAAGGATGCCGCAGCGCACCAGGTCCAGGTGCGTCTCTGGCAGGTCCAGCGTAGCCCCGCTGTTGGCCGCATGGCGCACCGGCACGTGGATGCCGGCCCCGTGGAGGTCGGCCAACACCTGCTGGTACACCGCCAACTGCTGGCGGGTGAAGCTCTTGTCAGCCTCCTCGGCGGTAGCAAAGTGGGTCCAGAAGCCCTCCAGGCGCAAGCCTGGCCGACGCACCAGCTCCTTGGCGAAGGGGACCACCTCCTCCGTCAGGAGCCCGAAGCGCCCCATTCCCGTATCCACCTTGAGGTGAACCGGCGCCACGCGGCCTTGGGCCAGGGCCGCGTCGGAAAGGGCCGCCGCCAGCGCCTGCGAGTTCACCGTGGGCGTCAGGCCGTAGTGGACGATGGCCGGGGCATCCTCCGCCAGGGAGAAGCCCATGAGCAAGATGCGCCCCTGGATGCCGCCCCGGCGCAGGGTCATGGCCTCGCTCACCGAGACGACAGCCAAGCGGTCGGCGCCGGCGCGCAAGACGGCTCTGGAGACCGGCACCAAACCATGGCCATAGGCATTGGCCTTGACCACAGCGGCGAGCTCGGTCTTGGCGCCGATCCAGCGCTTCACTTCTTGCGTGTTGTGGGCAATGGCGGCCAGATCGATCTCCGCCCAGGCCATCTCGTGATACGAGTACTCCATTCGTTCGCATCCTCTGCAGGGATAGGCTGGCACACAATGGGCCCAAGGATACACCCATCGGCGGCGGTTGTCAACAGACGCCCCCTCCCGTTTGGGGCCCGCCGGCGGGCGGCCGACCCAACGTTCCTACGCTCCCGTCGGCTGGGCTTTTGCGCTCCAGCCTCAACGTGCTACAATACCCGGGTTTTGCAGCGACAGATCGACGGAAGGGAACTGGCGGACCAAGCATGACCCTCAACCTATCATCATTGGGACGCGTCAGCAGACGCCTGAGCCAGCGCCTGGATGAGGCGCAGCCCTCCGAGAACCTGGTGGTCCTGGCCCTGGCTGTCACAGCTGGTCTGGGCGTGGGGCTGGCCAACATCATCTTCCACTACCTGATTGTGTTCTTTGAGAACTTAGCTTTTGGCCGAGGCGCCGAGTGGCTGAGCGCCCTGGGCCCATACTACGTCATCCTCCTGCCGGCCTTGGGCGCCTTGCTGGTAGGGCCGCTGGTGATCCGCCTGGCCCCGGAGGCCAAAGGCCACGGCGTCCCGGAGGTGATGGAAGCGGTGGCCCTGCGCGGCGGACGAATCCGGCCCATCGTGGCTGTGGTCAAGTCGGTCGCTTCAGCCATCACCATCGGCAGCGGCGGGTCGGCAGGGCGCGAGGGGCCCATCGTCCAGATCGGGTCGGCGCTGGGCTCCACCTTGGGGCAGGCGCTGGGGCTGTCGGACCGGCGCATTCGCACCCTGGTGGCCTGCGGCGCCGCCGGGGGCATCTCTGCCACCTTCAATGCCCCCATCGCTGGCGTCATCTTCGCCGTTGAGGTAATCTTGGGAGAGATCGAGGTGAGTTCCCTCAGCACGGTGCTCATCTCGTCTGTCACCGCGGCAGTGCTGAGCCGGGCGGTGTTCGGCAACTCGCCAGTCTTCGTGGTGCCGGAGTACGCCCTGGTCAGCCCCCTGGAGATGGTCTTCTACCTGGGGCTGGGGATCTTGGCCGCGCTGGTGGGCATCGTCTTCGTGCGCGTGCTCTACGGCGCCGAAGACCTGTTCGACCGCATCCGCCTGTCACGCTACCTCAAGCCGGCCTTGGGGGGCCTTCTGGTTGGCGTCATCGGGCTGTTCTACCCCCAGGTCTTCGGGGTGGGGTCGCCCACAGTGGGGGTCTCCCTGCTGGGGGAGATGGGCATGGGCCTGGCGCTGGCCCTGTTGGCGGCCAAGATCGTGGCCACGGCCCTCACCTTGGGGTCCGGGTCGTCCGGCGGCATCTTCGCCCCCTCGCTCTACATGGGGGCCATGCTGGGCGCAGGCTTCGGCCAGGCGGTGCATCGACTCTTCCCAACCCTCACCGCCGGCAGCGGCGCATACGCCATGGTGGGGATGGCCGCCGTATTCACGGCTGCGGCCCGCGCCCCGCTCACGTCCATCATGATCCTGTTTGAGATGACCGATGACTACCGCATCATCCTGCCGCTGATGCTGGCCTGCACCGTGAGCACCCTGCTGGCGCGAGCCCTGCACCGGGAGTCGATCTACACCGAGAAGCTGGTCCGTCGGGGCGTGCGCTTGGAGCGGGGCCGGGACATCGACGTGATGCAGGGGATCGAGATCGGCGAGGTGATGACGACGCACCCGGAAACGGCGTCTGCCCAGTGGCCGTACGGCGAGCTGGCCGGCCGTTTCGCCCTGAGCCACTACAACGGCTTCCCGGTGCTGGACGAAGGCGGGGCGCTAGCTGGCGTGGTGACCCTGCGGGATTACGAAAGGGCCGTGGCCCAGGAGCTTCCGCCGGCCACCAAGGTGCGCGACATCGCCACCACCACCTCGTTGCTGGTAGCCTACCCCGACGAGGCGGTCTGGGTGGCCCTCAAGCGCATGGGCGTGCGGGATGTGGGGCAACTGCCGGTGGTGGACCGCCAAAACCCCAAGCGCCTGGTCGGCTGGATCAGAGGGGCCGACATCATCCGCGCCTACGACAAAGCCATCGCCCGACGGGTGGAGGCGCAGCACCGAGCCGACCGCCTGCGCCTGGGACGGGTGACCGGGCGGGAGTTCCTGGAGATGGTTGTGGGTTCCCAGGCCGACGTGGCTGGGCAGGCAGTCAAGAACCTCCACCTGCCCCAAGACTGCCTGCTGGTCTCCATCCACCGTGGGCGACGGTTGGTGGTGCCCCACGGCGATACGGTGCTCCAGCCCGGCGATAAGGTGGTGGCCCTGGCCGACAACGATGGTCTAGCGGCCCTGCGCCTCACTTTCGAGGGGAACGGGCAGAGCCGACACTGAGCACGCGCTGCCCAGAGCCCGCTAGCAAGCCCCAAGCCGGCGCAGGCAGACAAGGGGATGGAGGACCATGCGGAAAGTCTCAATTGCCGACTTCACGGTGACGCCTGAGCAGCGGCGCCTGATCAACGAAATCCTGGATTCCGGGCGCATCTCCGAAGGGGCCAAGGTGGCCGCCTTCGAAGAGGCCTGGGCTCGTTTCATCACCGCTCGCCACTGCATCGTGACCAACTCTGGCACCAGCGCCCTGCTGGTGGGGCTCATGAGCCTGCGCCACTACACCGGGCAGCCCCGCGGGACAAAAGCCATCACCACAGCCCTCTCGTTCATCGCCACTGCCAACGCCATCTGGCACGCCGGCTTCGAACCGGTCTTCGTGGACGTGGACCCGGTACGCTTCCACCTGCTGCCAGAGCAAGTGGAGCGGCTGCTGGCCGAAGCCACGCCCGGCGAGTACGGGGCCATCGTGCCGGTGCACCTCATGGGCTACCCCGCGCCCATGGACGAGCTCTTGGAGATCGGTCGGCGCTACGGCGTGCCGGTGGCCGAAGACGCCGCCCAGGCCCACGGCTCGCTCCACCGCGGCCGGCGCATCGGCACCTTGGGGATCATGGGCGTCTTCTCGTTCTACATCTCCCACAACATCCAAGCCGGCGAGATGGGCGCCATCACCACCAACGACAGCGACCTGGACGCGCTGGTGCGCAAGTACAAGGATCAGGGGCGCACCTACCACACCGCCGACGATCGGGATCACTGGTTCAACCACGACATCATCGGCCT
>JAAYZY010000463.1 GCA_012514615.1 Chloroflexota bacterium
ACCCGCAAGAGGCGCTTCAGGAAGGGATTCGCTCCGTCTTGGCGGTGCCGCTGCGGCTGCGGGAGAAGACCATCGGCGTCATGCGCGCCTATTCGGCGCAGCCGCGCCGTTTCGGCGCTGTGGGCACCGAGTTCCTCCTCTCCGCTGCTGACCTCACGGCGGTGGCCATCGAAAGCGCCCAGCTGCACGAGGCCCTGAAAGCGCGCTACGAAGACCTGAAGCTGGACCTGGCCGATTGGCACCGGTTCTTGGCCTTGGGTTGATTTGGCCCGTCGTCCCAGGCAGGTCCGATTCGTCAGGGCCAACTCTAGGGGAACCATGGACAGCAGAGAGGGCAACCCATGCTAACCACCCTCGCCCTCATGGCGGTCGGGGCCGTGGCCGGTGTGCTGGGCGCGCTGCTGGGCATCGGCGGCGGCATCTTCTTGGTGCCGGCCCTCACCATCCTGTTTGACATCCCCATCCGCGCCGCCGTCGGGGCGAGCCTCATGGGCGTGATCACCACGTCGGCCGGTGTGGCCTGGCTGGCCCACGGCAAGCGGGGCGCCGACATCAGCCTGGCCCTCCGCCTGGAGCTGGCCACGACTTCCGGCGCGATTGCCGGCGGGCTCGTGGCTGGGCTGATCCAGCCCAAGGCGCTCTTCTTCGTCTTCGCCTTCATGGCCATCGCCTTGGCCGTCTTCACCGCCTACCGAGCGCGTCGCCAGGTAGGAGCCTCGGATCAAGAGCTCCTCTACCGCACCGACTACACGCCTCGAGCATGGCCGGCTGGGCTGAGCTTCTCGTTCGTGGCCGGCAGCCTCTCTGGGCTGCTGGGGGTGGGCGGCGGCTTCATCCAGGTTCCCGTGATGTACTCCATGATGGGCATTCCCCTGGGCATCGCCACCGCCACCAGCAACTTCACTGTGGGCATCACCGGCGCGGCCAGCTTCTTCGTCTACCTGGGCCGCGGCGACATCTATCCGTTGGTAGCGGTGCCCACAGCCATCGGCGTCTTCATCGGCGCGCTCAGCGGGGCCAAGATCGCCCCCCGCCTGCGGGCCTCTTGGCTGCGCACTGCCCTCATCCTGCTGCTCTTCTTCATGGGCGCACAGATGCTCTGGAAAGGACTCGGCCTCTAGCATGGCGGACCCGAAACTACCAGACCAAGGTTGGATGCCTTCGGTCATCGACGCGCCGCGTCGCCGCCCCGATCTGAACAATTGGATGCGGCTAGCTTCGATGATCGTGTCGTCCATCGCCTTCGTGCTGATGATCGTCGGTTTTGTCTGGTTCGTCAGCGACGCCAGCTTCGCTGACGCCCTGCTGACCGAGAGCGCTCGGCCGCCCGGACGCTGGTTTGACGGCCCGTCATTGAACCTGGGGCTGGCGTTCATGAGCATGGGGGTGTTCGCCCTGGCCATTCTGCCAGCGCTGCGCGTCGCTCTGGCCTTCGCCTACTACATCAAGGAAAGGCGGCGGAGCGACTTGTTGGCCGCCCTGGCCGTCATGGCCATCTTGGCGACCAGCTTGTTCCTGGAGTAAGCCGCTGCGCCGGCCACCACCGCACCTTGAGGAGAACCGATGCCACCCGAGGCAACCTGGAAGCGCTACCTCTCCGACTACAACGAAGGACTCGGCCTGGTCTAC
>JAAYZY010000464.1 GCA_012514615.1 Chloroflexota bacterium
AGGGACGCTACGCGGCTTACTGCATCATCTGGTACGACGCGCCGAACCGCCTGGCCAGCCTGGAGCCGGTGGGTACCCACCCAGACTTCTGCCGGCTGGGGCTGGGGCAAGAGGTGGTCTGGGAAGCCATTCGCCGACCGGCTGCTCTGGGGGCCGAGCGGGTCGAGGTGGGCTCGGGGCAGGCGTTCTACGGCGCCATCGGCTTCCAGCGGGTGGCGGCGAGCCGCCGCTGGACCAAGCGCTCGGAGACCTGAGGCCGCCCTGTGGTATAATCGGTTCTGGTGGGGGCTTGCACCGTTGCCCCAGGCACGCACATCATGGCCGCTGGCGGCGCGGGCAGGGCCGGCCGCCGGGCAGGGGAGGCTGTATCCATGTCCAACATCTGGCTGGCCTTGGGCCTGACCGCCTTCGCCGGGCTGTCTACCGGCATCGGCAGCCTGCTGGCGTTCTTCGTCCGCCGCACCAACTACCGCTTCCTGTCGGTCTCCACCGGGTTTTCTGCCGGCGTGATGCTGTACGTCTCGTTCGTCGAGATCTTCTACAAGGGCGCCGACGCGCTGGTGCAAGCGTATGGGGAGGTCGGCGGCCACTGGGTGAACGTGGGCGCGTTCTTCGGTGGCATGCTGATCATCGGCCTCATCGACAACCTGATCCCGTCCGGCGACAACCCCCACGAGACCCACTCCAAAGCCGAGATGGATGCTTTTCAGAAGGCCTGCGGCCTGCCTGAGGACTGCGATGTGCCCCTGCCATCGGCCAACGGTACCGCGGCCATGGGCGACGACGATCACAATCACAAGCTGATGCGCATGGGATTGTTCACGGCGCTGGCCATCGGCATCCACAACTTCCCCGAAGGGGTGGCTACCTTCCTGGCAGCCCTGAGCGACCCGGGCCTTGGGGCGGCCATCGCCATCGCCGTGGCCCTGCACAACATCCCCGAAGGCATCAGCGTCTCGGTGCCGGTCTTCTACGCCACCGGCAGTCGGCTCAAGGCGTTCGTCTACTCCGCCTCCAGCGGCCTGGCCGAGCTGGTGGGCGCCCTTATCGCCTATGGCGCCATCCGCCTGTTCATCTCCGACCCGGCCGGGGTGATCCCCCCGCAGGTCATGGGCGTCCTCTTCGCGGCTGTGGCCGGGATCATGGTCTACATCAGCGTCGACGAGCTGCTGCCCACCAGCCGGGCCTACGGCAAAGGCCACGACAGCCTCTTTGGCCTCATCGGCGGCATGGTCGTCATGGCCCTGAGCTTGCTGCTGATGAAGTAGCCTGCCGCCCGGGTGCCGGGGGGCCTTGGGAGCGGCGGCTGGGCGCGTCGCCGTCTGTGGAGGAATGCCGATGCGTGTTGCCATCGTGGGTGGAGGGATCACCGGGATGACTGCGGCCTATGAGCTGGCCGCGCACGGGGTCGCCTGCACGGTCTTCGAGCGTGACAGCGCACTGGGAGGGCTGGCCGGTTCGTTTCAGGTGAACGGAGCCTACCTGGAGAAGTTCTACCACCACCTCTTCACCAGCGATACGGCCATGGCCGGGATGATCGATGCTCTGGGCCTGGGTGAGCGGATGGAGTGGCTGCCGACCACCAACAGCTACTTCGTCAACCG
>JAAYZY010000465.1 GCA_012514615.1 Chloroflexota bacterium
GCCAACTGCAACATGCGCGCCATGGGGTCGCGCTCCGAAGCTGCCCTTAGCTTCCTTGCTGCAACAGCCCCACTACTGATCTACTCGGCCATTCCCCCGTTTCGTCGTCAGTTCACATGTCGGCAATGTGCGGATGCATGATACCATAGAATGCGGATTCGTGCACGCCAACCCTGCGTGCCCCTAGCTGCCTGCTCCATGGCGCGGCAACGTGTGGGAAAGCGCGCCGGCCTTGCGCTTCCGCCGCTCCTCAGGCAGCGATGACCGGCCAGGAGGTGGTCAAGGGGAGCGGCCCCTGCCAGCCCGACTCCTTGTACATGGCCCGCTGTGCCTCCCGCACCCGGGCGATCACCTCAGCCTCGTCAAACACCGTGCTCCGACCGTCGCGCAGGATCACCCGGCCGCCTACCAGCACGGTATCGGCCATGTTGTTGCCCCCGGAGTAGACCAGGTTGTGGATCAGCATGGCATCCGGCGCTAGGTGCACCTGGTCCAGGCGGAATAGGGCCAGGTCGGCTTCCTTACCCGACTCCAGGGAGCCCACCCGCTGGTCCATGGCCAGCGCCCGCGCCGCCTTGATGGTGGCCATCTCCAAGGCCTGCTCGGCGGTGCCCAAGTAGCGGTCGCCGTAGCGCACGCGCTGCATGTAGACAGCGACCTTCAAGCACTCCCACGGGTTCTGGCCGTTGTTGGTGCCGGACCCATCGGTGCCGATGGCCACCTGTGCGCCTCCCTGCTCCAGCTCCCAGATAGGCGGCACCTTCCCACCTGCCCGGATGATCGGCATGGGGCAGTGGGCAATGTGCACCCCGTAAGCTCCCAGCAGACTGACCTCTCCCTCCAGCAGACCGCTGCAATGGATGGCCAGCATCTCTGGCCCCAGCACGCCCAGCTTCTCGGCATACTGGACGCTGCCCATGCCCACGGTGCGCAGGGCGTCTTCCAGCTCGCTCTGACCCTGGGCCAGGTGGATGTGCCACAACTTGCTCCGCTGCAGGGCCCAGTCCCGCATGGCCAAGATCGTGTCCGGCTTGCACCGCAGGATGGTGGTGGGCTCAGAGGTGATGGTGATGTGCTCCGAGTCGTAGGCCTGTTCTAGGCGGTCGAGGTCGGCCAGCACATCCTCGGCCCGCTCCAGGAACTCTGGCGGCGTGTACGCGGACTCGTCGTTCATGCCTCGGGAGATGTAGGCTCGCATCCCCGAGTCCTGCACCGCCTCGCAGATGCCGTCGGTGGAGTCGGGGTGGTAGTGCATCCAGTGGTTTTCCTGGGTGGTGGTCACACCGTGCTTGACCAGCTCCAACAGGCTCAGGTTGGCGGCGGCGCGGGCTCGCTCCCGTGTGAGCCCGCGAGCGAAACTCAGCATGCGGTTGCGTGAGTCTTGCTGCTCGTTGTTGCAGGTGCGCTGCACCGATTGGTCCAAATGGTCGTGGGGGTTCACCAGGCCTGGCAGCACAGCCATGCCTGTGGCGTCAATCCGTTCGTTGGCGGTGAAGCGCCGGCCGTTCCCGGCACCGACCTCCACGATCTTGCCGTCTCGGATGGCCACGTAGCCGGGGCTGAAGATACGGCGCTGGGCGTCCATGCTGACCACAATGCCGCCGTCGATGAGCATGTCCACCTGGGAATGGGGTTCTTTGGTCACGTTGCGCTCCTTGTGCTCTCGAGCGTCGCTTGTCCAGCGATGCGCTGCATATAGTGTTTTCAACCCCACAGCACGCGAAGCGACGCGCTCAGCCGATCTGCGCCAGGGCCCGGCTGAAGGTCGCCAGGGCCTGGTCCACCTGCTCCCGCGTGGCCACCAGCGGCGGGATCCAGCGCACCACGTTGCCGTAGGTGCCACAGGTCAACAGCAGCAGGTTCTCCTGCAAGCAAGCTTTCTGCACCGCACCAGCCGCCTCCGGGAAGGGCTGTCGGTCGCCGTGGCTGAACTCCACGCCGATCATTAGGCCCAGGCCTCGCACGTCGCCCACCGCCGGATGCTCGGCGGCCAGCCCCTTCAGGCGCTCCAGCAGGTACGCGCCCTGCTGGGCGGCGTTCTCCACCAGCCGTTCCTCCTGCAGCACCGCCAGGGTGGCCACCGCCGCCGCCGTGGCCACCGCGTTGCCGCCGTAGGTGCCGCCGTGGGTGCCGCCCATCCAGCGGTCCATGAGGGCTCGCGGCGCGGCGATGGCGCTGAGCGGCATCCCCGAGGCCAGCCCCTTGGCCATGAGCAGGATGTCTGGCCGAGCGCCGGTGTGTTCCAGGGCGAACATGCGCCCAGTGCGGCCGAAGCCGGTCTGCACCTCGTCGATCAGCAGGAGGATGCCGTGCTGGTCACAGATCCGCCGCAGGCCGGGCAAGAACGAGGGCGGCGACACCACGTAGCCGCCCTCGCCCAGCACCGGCTCCACCAGCACCGCAGCGGTATCGCTGGCCGGCGCCACCGTGTGCAGCAGGTGCTGCAGCTCTTCCAGGCACCATTGGCTGCAGGCCTCCGGCTCCCACCCGTAGCGGTAGGCATAGGGGTAGGGGGCGACGCAAACCCCAGCCATCAGGGGCTGGTAGCCATGCCGGTAGATCGCCTTGGATGTGGTTAGGGAGGTCATCCCCAACGTCCGCCCGTGGAAG
This sequence comes from Chloroflexota bacterium, assembly GCA_012514615.1. The sequence goes on from JAAYZY010000465.1 coordinate 2,611, forward strand.
GCGCCCTGGAAGACGATGATGTTGGCTCGGCCGGTGGCATGGCGAGCCAGCTTCACGGCCGCTTCCACCGCCTCGGCCCCGCTGTTGCTGAAGAAAAAGGTGTCCAACCCCGCGGGGGTCACTTCTCGCAGGCGTCGCCCCAACTCCAGCACAGGCTCGTGGACGCAGATGTTGATCTGAGCGTGGATGACCCGCGCCGCCTGCTGCTGGATGGCCTGCACCACCCGCGGATGGCAGTGGCCCGTGTTGGCCACGCCGATGCCGGAGGTGAAGTCGAGGAGCCGCCGACCGTCGCTGGTGTAGAGGTAGGCGCCTTCACCCCGTTCTACCGTGAACACAGGGAAGGATCGCTGCCAAACCGAGGAGAGGGCCCCCACTGCGTCTTGTGTCATCTCTGCTCCCTACGATTGAGGTTGGCCAAGCCCTAGTGCGCCTGTTGGGATGCGCCGCGGCCTTCAGCTCGGGTTCGGCATGCCGCCAGGAACACCTCCAACACCGCCACTGCCTGCTCGCAGTGCCCCTGGGCCAGCAGGGAAGGGATCTGCAAGCTGACCACCCGCGCCTGGTCCAAGCGGTGCACGGCGGTGATCCCGGCATCCAGGAAGGCCTGGGCGCATTCCAGGGCCAAGTCTTCGACGTAAAAGGTGAGTTCCACTGTCAGGGGGGAGCGGCAGACCTGCCGAATGAGGGTGGGGTAGCGCACCGAGAGGCGGGTCATGACCCCAACAAGCTGATCAGAAGCGGTCTCGGCCTCCATGCGCACCTTCCTCCAGGCCGTGCCAAGGTCGGGCCTTGTGCGGCCCGGCTAGCCCCAGTATACCGCGGGAGCGGCCCCGGGGGAACGGTAGACTGCACAGTCTTTCGCCGCCCAGAGTGTGCAAGGTGCACATTCCTGTGGGGAAGGCAGCCGCCGTGTCGGCATCGAAGCCGACGACGGTTGTCTCTTGCCCCACGCAGAGCGAGGTCAGCGCCTCTCCCTCCATCGCGACGTTGCCCCCGGCGCTCACTGAACCGTCGGCCGCCGGGCCTCGCTTTGCTCAGGATATGCCGCCGATTCTGCAGAGCCGCTGCGTGCGCTGCCATGGGACCAGCCGCGCCGAAGACGGGCTGCGGTTGGATGCTTAATGCTGGGCGAATGGCCGGCGCGAGGAGCGGCCCGCTCATCGCGCCAGGCGATGCTTCAAGGAGCCAGCTTGGGGATGCGGTGATCAGCGGGCGCACGCCGCGGCGGGCGCCGCAGCTCCTGCCAGCGGAGATCGAGGCGATCCGGGCCTGGGTCGATGCCGGGGCCCAAGACGACTGATCGCCTCCCGCTGAGCGGGGAAATCGAGGTGTGGGGCCGGGCTCAGTGACCTCCCTGGGCCCGGCCCGCGCAAGTGGCCTGCCTTCGCCTAGGGCTGCGTGGGCAGGCGCGTCAACTCGGCCCGGCGCACGGCAAAGCGGGCCGCCGCGGCCGGGTTGCGCGCTCCCAAGGTCATGCAGACGGCCTGGCAGCGGGTGCACCACCAGTCGGGGTAGATGGTGCGCAGGGCGTCACGTTCGTCCTTGCAGCGCAGGTGATCGAACTGCAGGCGGCCCTCCCAGAAGCGGTGCCCCTGGGCGGCCACCCCCTCGACGTAGCGCCCGCTGGGGGTGGGGGAGGAGTTGGGCAGGGCCCCAGATGGGCACAGGGCGATGCAGCGGCTGCACGACTGCCCGTCTTGGGGGATGTGCGGACAGAACCGGTAGCGGTTCACCTCGGTGTCGGCGTTGGTGAAGTCGGCCAGGGCAAAGAGGAAGGCCCGCCAAGCCGACGACGGATAGACGATATCGGCCCGCCCATCGGTGATCGGTTCCTCGGCGTCGAAGATGACCAGTGAGCGCACCGAGCCGCCGAAGCGGCGGACTTCCCCGCCGTCCACCTCGTCACGGAAGACCAGGCGATGCACTCCGAACTGGCCCAGGCCCAGCAGAACGGCCAAGCTCTTCTGCGGCCAGTTGCCGTCCTTGCGTGGGCCATGGGCATCGCCCTGACGGGTGAGCGGCACCGCCTCGCGCGCCAGAGCCACTTCGTTGTCTTTGTCCAGCGGCACCACGGCCTGTCCTGGCCCCATCAGCGCCATCCCCAAGCGGTTGATGGCTCGATCCAGGCTGTGGTACTGGTCGAAGTACATGGTGGAGAAGCGAGCCGAGCTGGTTGTCTCTCGCGCTGCGGCCAGGGCTGCGTACTCTGCGGCCAGCTCAGGCTGGAACGGCAGCATGGCCGACACCAACACGGCCCGGCGGTAGCGTTGCTGCGCGGCTTCCCACGACTGCGGGATCTGGAAGATGGTGGCGCGGCCGGCAGCTTCCACCTTGCGCCGCGTGCGGTAGGCGTGGAACTCCCACACCTCCTGCAGGCCGGCCGGGTGCAGCCCGACCATGGCCGGGTTGCGCAGGCCTTCCCACAGGTCGTAGGTGAGGGGGACGTTGCCCACAGCCACCCGCACCAGGGGCTGTCCGTCAGGCTCGGTATCCAGATGCTCTCGCCCCCATTGGAAGCCCGGCTCGGTGCGCAGACGGGCAAGCTGCTCCTGGAAGGCCGCGGTGATGGCGGTTGGCGTCAGGTCGATGGGCATCGATGGCGCTCTCCTCATGCGGAATGGATTGGCGCTAGCGCAAGGGCACGGTGAGGGCCTTCATGTCCCGGGGGAAGCGCGTGAGCACCTCCCGCCCGCTTTCCGTGACCAGAATGGTATCGGAATGGCGGAAGCCGGCCTCACCGGGGAAGTACAGCCCGGGCTCGCAGCTCAGGAGCATCCCCGGCTGCAGCACTGTCTCGTCGCCGGGGTCCAAGAAAGGCGGCTCGTGGGGCTCCATGCCCTTGCCGTGACCGGCGTGGTGGCGCAGGGCGTCAGCCATGCCGTGGCGTTGCACCACGTCGGCCACCGCCTGCCAGACGTCGCAGCAGCGAACGCCGGGGCCGATGGCCTCGATGCCCGCGGTCTGCGCTTCCAGCATCACCTGGAAGCGGGTCTCGTCTATCGGACGGCGCTCCCCGAAGAAGCCGGACCTTTCGGTCTCGCCCACGTAGTTGGAGACGCCGGTGCCGTAGGTGATCATGACTACCGAGTTGCGCCGCAGCCGCGCCGTGCCCTTGGGGCCGTGGGGCAGAGAACTGGACCCGCCGAAGAGGGTGCGGCCCATGACGATGCCTCGCACGTAGCCGTTGGTGTCGATGATCTCCGGCAGATCCGTCAGCATCTTCTTGATGACCGCGTCTTCGGCCTGGCGGTGCACCTCATACTCGCTTACCCCCTCCTTCAGCAGGGTGAAGCCCGCGCCCACCAAGAAGTCACAATACTGGCAGGCCAGGCGGGTGATGGCGATCTCTTCCGGCTGTTTGATCTGGCGCAGGGCGGCGGTGATGGCGTGGCCGTTGCCCACGCCCGCTCCCAACACGCCGCGGAAGCTCTCGTAGGCTGCCACGGCGTCGCCCATGACCAAGTTGGCCAGGTCTACGCCCACCCGTTTGCCGGCGAAGCCGCGCTCGGCCAGGCGGCGAGCCACCCAATCCCAGTCGCCCTGGGGATAGTCGAAGAAGGTCTCCACATCGGTGAGCCAGGGGGCGCGAGATTGGAGCTGCTCCACCTCCAGGGCCGCGCAGACGCCGAAGACCTGGCCGTCGGCGGTGAAGCCCAGGCCAATGGGTCGCTCTGTGGTGATATGGAAGAAGCCGCTGAGGTAGGCGATGTTGGTGGGGTCGAAGACCATGAGCAGATCCAGCCCGGCCTGGCCCACCCGTTCGATGAGCGCCTGCCTCCGGCCGGCGTGGAACTCCTGACTCAGTTTGTAGGTGATGGTCATGCTGGGTGCCTCCCTGGTACATGGTGGCCCGAGCTGTCGGCCCGGGTGCGAGGTTTGCCGGTGCATAGTACCACAGCCAAGCGCTGCGGGCCAGCCCAGCGGGGTTGCTGTCACGGCCGGCCACGAGCCCATCCGGGGGTGGAAGCGGTCGGGCGGCAGCGGGCGCGCCCCTCAGCCGGCGAAGGCGTGCAGCACCCGGCCCACGGCCAACCCGACCCAGCAACGGCTTTTCTGGGCCTTGGCACCGCGGGCGTAGCCGGTGGGCCACAAGCCGTCGGGCTGTTGGTGGTCGGCGAACCAAGCCAGGCCGCGGCGCACGTGGGCGTCGGCGGCGTTCCAGCCCAGGGCGGCCAGCGTATCCAGGGCTGTGAGCAAGTTGGTCCACCAGAAGGGGTACTGGAACTTGGTCCAATAGGAAGGCGCTCGGCGGTCGTTGTAGCTATCGGGTTGGAACAACCGACTGGCCAGCCACGCTCCGGCGGCGTGGGCCTCGGCGCAGGACCGCCACCAGGGGTGGGCGGCGAAGGCCCGCAGGGCCATGCCCGTGGCCAGGTGCGACGAAGGTCGGGCGCGATCCGGCGGTATGGCTGGGCCGCTCCACATCTCCCTGGCGCGCAGTCGAGCAGGCACGGCCTGCACCGGCACGATCCAGCCGCGGTCATCCTGCCGCACCGCAAGCAGCCAACGCAAACCCTGCGCCACCCGTGGGTCGTCGGCGTAGCCGGAGCGGATCACCAGTTCCAGTAGCGCCCCGTGGTAGTAGGGTATGGTCTGGTTGCTCAGGATCCCGCGGATGTCGCCCTCGGGCGTCTGGCAGCGAAAGACGTAGTCCACGGCGCGGGGGATGGCCGGGTGCTCCCTGGTGAGGCCGAACTGGGCCACCAAGACGCGCAGGTTACGAAACGTCTCCAGAAGGCTGGCATTGGACCCGGGCGTGCCCAGCTCACCGCCGCCAGGGTAGCGCCAGCTTCCGTCTGCCTGCTGACGCTGCACCAGGGCGCGTGGCTCCGGCAGCTCCCACAGGCGCTCCACTGCGCCGGCGTCTTCACCCAGCAGGTCGCGCCGGGCAAAGAAGGCCAGCGCTGGGTCGTCGGCCGCCAGCAGCGCGGTCAAGAGGTCGAACGGGAGGTGGGCCTGCCAAGCTGAGAGCACCGTCTATCCTCCGAGGGATGCCGTCACTCTTGCCCCTGCAGCCGCCAGGCTTTGATGGCCACGGCCAGGTTCAGCAGGGCGTAGGGGGTCTCAAGGTCCACGTTCCAGGTCTCGGTGATGCGCTCCAGCCGTTGACGCAGGGTGTTGCGGTGGATGAAGAGGGCTGCCGCCGCGGCCTGGGCGTTGCCTTGCCGATCTAGGTAGGTCTCCAGGGTGTGCAAGTAGTCGCTGCCTTGCTCTTCGTCGTGGGCGGCGATGGCCTGCACCAGGCGAGTGTAGCGATCGACGGAGCGCACCTCGTCGGGCACCCGCTGCAGCCAATGCAGCACTCCCAGATCGGCGTGGGCCCAGGCGCTGGGGCGTCCATCGTACAGGGCAGCGCCCACGCGGGCCGCTTCCACCGCCTCTTCGTAGCAGCGGCGGGAGGCCGAAGGGTCAGCGGCGCAGCTGCTCAGGCCGACCACCAGGGCCAGGTCTTCCTCCTGGGCCATCTCTGCCAGCGACTGGGCCACTTGGCGGCCGCACCCGCCATCCTGGGTCCCCAACAGGACGACCAGCCGGCCGGCCCGCTCCACTACCGTGCCTTCCAGGCCAGTGCGGTGCACCAGCCGGCTGACCAGCGGGCTTAGCTGATTCAGGGTGGCTGGGTTGTCGCCCACGGGTTGTATGGCCAGGGTCTGGTAGCCCGATGCCAGACCCAGCCGCTGCAGCGTTTCGGCGCGCTCGGGGCTGGAGGGCGCGGCGGGGTCCAGCAGCCGGTCCAGCTGGCTGGCCACGAGGCGCTGTTCGGCCTCGTAGATGGCCTGTTGGCGGGTCATGATCAGCGCGGCCAAGGTGGCCCCGCGTTCGATGGCCAGGAAGTCGAACTCGCTCAGGGGGCGGCCGGTGGCGATGATCCAGATGTAGCCGTAGAGCTGCGCTCCCACAGAGATGGGAGCGACGACGCGCTCCAGGGTGGCGCCCAGTTCCGGCACGGGCCCCAGGCGCTGCGGCCGTGGGTCGCGGCGCAGGCGGTCGAACAGCCCCTGGGCCATGAGGTGCGCCTTCAGCGCTTCGGGCGTACGGCCTTCGGCGATGCTGCGCTGGCGCATCTCGTCTTCAGGGCCGGCGGAGGCGTGGGCCAGCAGGTGCAGGGTGGGGTCCTCGATGGTCACAGAGAGACCCAAGATGGCGGCCAGCGCTTGCACCAGGTCGGTCAGGCCCTTCCCCTGCAGGACGAGCTCCGTGAGCACCTTGTGGATGTAGAGCGACCGCTCCACCAGGGCGTACTGCTGGCTGAGGATCTGTTCGTGGATGGCGCGGGTCACGTCTACAAACGGCACTTCCCAAGGCAGGGTGATGATGGGGAAGTCCATCTCGTTGGCCAGGCGGATCATGGGCTCGGGGATGGTGTGGAAGTAGCGGCCGATGGCCACCAAGATGCCGGAGAGACCTTTCTCCACCAGGGTGCGCAGCAGGGCCATCTGCGCTTCGGGTTTGTCTTGCAGGGCATAGGCGGTGGTCAGCAGGAGGTCGCCGCCGCGCACCCATGGGGCCACCTCGGGGATATCCACCACGTGGGCCCAACGCAGCTCCCGCTGCAGCCCGCCCTGGCCGGCCACCACTTGGGCTAGGGCCAGCACCGGCAGTTCCCTGAGCGCATCGGCGACCGTCAGCGCCATGGGCAGCTCCTACTCGATGGGGATCGGGTCCCCCAAGACAGGCAAGGGGTGGCGCACATGCACATCCCACCAGGCGGCCAAGGTCGCTGGCAGCTCGCGCAGCTCTTGCCAGATGAGGGCATCGCGGTGGTAGGGCGTGCGATCGGCCACCACACCCACCGCCTGCACCCC
>JAAYZY010000466.1 GCA_012514615.1 Chloroflexota bacterium
AGTGGCCGCGGGTGGCAGCAATGCCCGGCGCGCTGGAGGCACTGGCTGCCCTGCAGGGGCGCTACCGCCTGGTGGTCGCCACCAACGCCGCAGCCTCCGGCCGCGCCCTGGTGCGCCAGGCCCTGGAGCGTGTGGGCCTACTGCGCTACGTAGCCCAGGTCTTTACCCCCCAAGAGCTGGCGGCGCGCAAGCCGGATGTCCGCTTCTTCCAGGCCATCGTGGAGGCGCTGGGCTGCGCCCCGGCCGAAGCGGTGATGGTGGGCGACGGCTACGACAGCGACGTGCAAGGAGCCAAAGCAGCCAGCCTTTGGGCGGTATGGTACAACCCTCGGGGCCGGCGGCCCCCGGCCCTGCCGCCCGCCCACGACGCCGAGGTGGCCGACCTGCGCGCCTTGCCGGCCGCCCTGGCAGCGCTGGAGGCCGCGCTTGCGGAGGGCTCACCGCCGGCGCGGGAGTGAGCGGCTGGATCCCCCCGAGCCACGGGCCGCGGCCCGTGGCTGTCCTCGGCTCCCTGCCCCTGCGCACCCACCCCTGGTTGTCCGGCGGAAGCAGGGCTTAGAACGCCTCAGCCTGCCCCCCCAACGGAAGGAACGGGACACAAGCAGGCGCGGGGGCACGGCGGGGTGCGGTCAGCCCATGTCGACTCCCCCGGGTGTGACAGACCGTCCGCTTTGTGCTACAATGTCGGCACGCAACCCTTCGCCGTGGAGGCCGACATGATCCAACCCCAACGCCTTCTGGACACATTCCTGGACCTGCTGCAGATCCCCAGCCCCAGCGGCCACGAAGCTCGCGTCGCCGAGCACTTGACCCAGCGCCTGCGCGCCTTGGGCCTGGAAGCCGGGCTGGATGCCGCGGGCAACGTGGTGGCCCACACCGCCCAGCGGAAGGGCGCGCTGCTGTTGGGCGCGCATATGGATACGGTAGGCCAGGTGCCAGAGGTGCACCCGATCGTGGAGGGCGACCTCATCCGCTCCGATGGCAGCAACATCCTGGGCGGCGACGACAAGTCCGGCATCGCCGTGATCCTGGAGCTGCTCACCTCCCTGCTGGAAGACGAACATGCCCTGCCGCCGCTGGAGGTGGTCTTCACCGTGGCGGAGGAGACTGGACTGGTGGGGGCCAAGGCGCTGGACACTGCCACGCTCCACGCCAAAGTCGGGGTGGAGCTGGACTCCGGCGGGCCGCAGGGGGCCATCATCGTCCAAGCGCCAGCCCAAGACTCGCTTCACGTGGTCATCCACGGCAAGAAGGCCCACGCCGGCGCCGAGCCCGAGAAGGGGATCAACGCCATCCGCGTGGCCGCCGAGGCCATCGCCGCCATGCCCCTGGGCCGCATCAACCCAGAGACCACGGCCAACATCGGCGTCATCCATGGTGGCGAAGCCACCAACATCGTACCAGACCGGGTGGAGATGCGCGGCGAGGCCCGCAGCCGCAACCCCGAAGACCTGGCGCGCCAGGTGCAGGCCATGGCCGAGTCGTTCCAGGCCGCCTGCAACCGCCACTGCGCCGGCCTGGACTTGCAGATCACCCGCGCCTACGAGGCGTACCAGCTCACGGCGGAGACGCCCATTGTGCAAGAGCTGATGGCGGCCGTGCGCGAGCTGGGGCTGGAGCCGACGCTGCTGCCGTCAGGCGGCGGCAGCGACGCCAACATCCTCAACGCCCGGGGGATCACCACCGTGAACCTGAGCACCGGCATGGAAGGGGTGCACACGACCCAGGAACAGGTCCGGCTGAGCGACATGGTGGCTTGCGCTCGCATCCTGGAGAATCTGCTGCGCGCCCGGCTGCGCCGGGCCTAGCGCCGTGGCCACGGGAGAGCGCCGCCCATGATCGAGTGGCTGCACGGCTTGCTGCCTTGGGGCATCCAGGCGATTCTCTGGGTGCAGGGGTTCCGCACGCCCTTCTTGGACGGCTTCTTCAGCGCCGCGACCAACCTGGGCAGCGAGTATTTCTACATCGTGCTCATGGGCGGGCTCTACTGGGCTGGGAACCGCCGGGTGGGGTTGGCCCTAGCCTACGCGCTGACAGTGTGCTCCCTCTACACCAACGCCATGGGCAAAGCGTGGGTAGGCACCCCCCGCCCCACCCCGGCGCAGGTGGCGGTCCTGGCCCACGAGACCAGCCCGGCTTTCCCCAGCGGGCACACCCAAGGCGCCACCGTGGTCTGGGGCTACCTGGCCCATGTTCTGCGGCGGCCTGCAGCCTGGGCAGGTGCAGCGGTCCTGGTGGCCCTGGTGGCGTTCTCTCGGGTCTACCTGGGGGTACATTACCCCCAGGACCTGGCCGGCGGCTTCGTGTTGGGGGCTGTCTGCCTGACGCTCTTCGTGGCCGGGGAACGCTGGCTGGTCCGGCGCGGCGGCCGGCTGCCCCAGGCTGCCGTCCCAGCCCTGACGGTGGCCCTGCCCCTGGCCCTGGCCTTCGCCGCGCCGGACCCAGACGCCGTGCGC
>JAAYZY010000467.1 GCA_012514615.1 Chloroflexota bacterium
AGCAACATCTTCAACGTGCTGTTCATCCTGGGGGTGTCGGCTCTCATGGTGCCACTGGCCGTGTCACGCCAGTTGGTGCGTCTGGACGTCCCCTTGATGATGGCCGCGTCGGTGCTGGCGCTGGTCTTGGGCAGCGATGGCCTGCTCAGCCGGGCCGAAGGCGTCGTGCTCTTCAGCGGTCTTATCGCCTACAACCTGTTCCTGTTCTTGGGGAGCCGCCGGGAGGCCGCGCCTAAGCGGGACGAATTCGCCCAGGAGTACGGGGCGAAGGGCGGCCGCAGCGCGACCCAGTGGCTGGTCAATGCCGCGCTGGTCGTTGGCGGGCTGGGGGCGCTCATCTTGGGTTCACGCTGGCTGGTGAGCAGCGCCACGGCCATCGCCCACAGGCTGGGCGTGAGCGAACTGATCATCGGGCTGACCATCGTGGCCGCGGGCACGTCGCTGCCGGAGGTCGTCACGTCGGTGCTGGCCAGCGTGAAAGGGGAACGCGACATCGCCGTGGGCAACGTGGTGGGCAGCAACCTCTTCAACCTCCTGGGGGTGCTGGGCGTGTCGGCCGTCGCCGCCCCTGCCGGTCTCCTGGTATCCCCGGCCGCGCTGCGCTTCGACATCCCGGTGATGATCGCCGTGGCTTTCGCCTGCCTGCCCATCTTCTTCACTGGGCAGCGCATCGCCCGCTGGGAAGGAGTGCTCTTCCTGGCCTACTACGTGGCCTACACCCTGTATCTGATCCTGGCGGCCATGGAGCACGATGCGCTGGGCGCCTACAGCACGGTGATGCTCACCTTCGTGCTGCCGCCCACCGCGTTGACGCTGGCGCTGCACCCGGCTTACATCTTCGGCCGGCACGCGCCGCACCGAGTCGGCGGCCGCTGACGGCATCCACTAGGGAGGGGCATCATGCGCAAGCTCAACCTGCAGACGTGGGCGCGTCGGGAGCACTTCCGGGTCTTCAGCGGCTACGACCATCCCCACTTCGGCTTGTGCGCCAATGTGGACCTCACGGAGTTCTACCCGGCCGTCAAGGAACGGGGCGTCTCGTTCACCGTGGCCACCGTCTATGTGCTGGCTCAGGCCGCCAACGCCATCCCGGAGTTCCGCTACCGCCTGCGGGGCGACGAGGTGGTGGAGCATGAGACGGTGCACCCCTCCACCACCATCCTGACCGACGACAACGTGTTCACCTTCTGCTCGCTCGGCTACGTGGAGCCGTTTGGGGAGTTCGCTGCCCGGGCGGCGGAGACCATGGCCTACGTGCGGACGCACCTCACCTTGGAAGACGAACCGGGGCGCGACGACCTGCTGTTCATGACCGCGGTGCCCTGGGTCTCGTTCACCAGCGTCCTGCACCCCATGCACCTTCAGCCGGCCGACTGCGTCCCGCGGCTGGCCTGGGGCAAGCGCTTCGGCGAAGGGCCGCGGCTGAAGATGCCGCTGAGCGTGCAGGCGCACCACGCCCTGATGGACGGCATGCACCTGGGGGCGTTCTACACCGCGGTGCAGGAGGCGTTCTCCCACCCCGACGCCGTGCTGGGCGAGGCATGAGGCGCCGGTTTCAAGGGAAGGTGGGAATCTCAGGGTGCTGCCTGGCCAGGTCCACGAAGGGCCCCCGGGCCCCCATGACGAACCCCACGTTGCTCCCCCGGATGACCAGCAGCGCGTCGCCGCCGGTGAGCCCATAGGCGGCCAGGGCCTCCCCAGACAGGGGAAGCAAGCCGCCGCTCCGCAGGCCGATCCAGCAAGTCCAGCGACCATGGAAACGCGCAGTCAGCCCTTCGCCCACCCGGCGGCCCGCCAGGCCCGGAAGGTGGGCCAACGCCGTGGGGAAGACCGAACCCTGAACGAGTCGCTCAGCGCTGACGATGAAGCCGCCTGTGGTCTTGCTGCCCGAGAAGAGGATCACCGGGTCTCCTGCTGCCCGGCCGTACTCCTCCTGCGCTTCCGAAGGGACTTGGACCCCGCCATCCGCCCGAACGACCGACCACCCAAAGATGTACTTGCCGCCCTTGGCGAACTGAGGCCTGTGGGCGTTCCCCCGCTTCCCATGGAGAGACTGAGCAGACCGTAGGGCCGCGTTGTCGCCGAGGTTATCCCGGTCCTGCGGGGGGCCCGTCTGGCGGCATCTGCCCCTAGCGCGTCGCCCGCACGTAGTCCGGCAGCACCAGGGGCGAGGGCCGGGCCGTTTCCCACAGGCCGGCCTGGCGTAGCTCGTGCTCCCAGCGCTCCAGGTGGGCCAAGGTCAGGCGGCCGGGCGTCACCGAGCGGGCCTGCTGGCCGGCGGCGAGGCCGGCCCGCCGCCCGAAGACCACGATGTCCAGCAGGGAGTTGCCCATGAGGCGGTTGCGCCCGTGGATGCCCCCGGCGGCCTCGCCGGCCGCGAAGAGGTTGGGGATCTCGGTGCGGCCGTCCGGGGCGATGGCGATGCCGCCGTTCTGGTAGTGCAAGGTGGGGTAGACTAGCATGGGGTCGCGGATGATGTCGATGCCGAAGCGCTTGAACTGGCGCACCATGGCTGGCAGCTCCCGCTGGATGTTGCCCGGGCCGTTGATGATGTCGATCATGGGCGAATCCAGCCACACCCCCTGGAAGCCCCACGGCGTGGCGATGCCCAGGCCCCGTTCCTGGCACTCGCGGATGATGGCCGAGGCTTCCACGTCTCGGGTCTCTCGGGGGTTGACGAACTGCTGCCCGTGGATGTTGCAGAGCTGCGCCCCCAGGCCCCGTACCTTCTCGGTGACCAGCAGGCCCACAATCTGGTGCGGGAAGGCCGCGCCGGTGGGGTGGTACTGCATGGTGTCGATGAAGGCCAGGCGCGCCCCCACGCGGTAGGCCAGCACCAGGCCGTCGGCGGTGGCCCCGTAGTGGTTGGTGGTGGCGTAGCCCTGGTAGTGCAGCCGCCCGCTGCCGCCGGTGGCCAAGACGGTGCACTTGGCCCGCACCACCAGCCGCTCGCCGGTCTCCAGGTTCTGCAGCACGGCCCCCGCCACCTGGTCCTTGTCGTCCAGCAGCAGCTCGACCGCCGGCGAGAACTCCATCACGGTGATCTCGTCTGGGTGGCTGCGCACCTCGTCCCGCAGAGTGCGCATGATCTCCGCCCCGGAGTAGTCCCGCGCTGAGTGCATCCGCTTGCGGGATGTGCCGCCGCCGTGGCGGGTGACCAGGGCGCCGTCGGCTTCTTTGTCGAACATGCAGCCCAGCGACTCCAGCCACTGGATGACGAACGGCGCATCGCGCACCAGCGCTTCCACCAAGTCTGGGTCGTTGGAGAAGTGGCCGCCCCCCATGACATCCAGGTAGTGCATGGCCGGCGAGTCGTTGGCCTTGTCGGCCGCTTGGATGCCGCCCTGGGCCATCATGGTGTTGGCGTCGCCGTGACGCAGCTTGGTGGCCACAACCACCTGCGCCCCCTGCTCCCGGGCCAGCAGCGCCGCCGCCGAGCCGGCCCCGCCCCCGCCGATGACCAGGACGTCGGTCTCCAGGTCCACCTGCTCCAGGTCCAGGCTGCCCGGCTGCAAGAGGGGCCGACCCTCCAACAGGTCGGCCAGCTCCAGAGGCGTGCGCCCGCCCTTGTTGGGCCCCACGCGGACCTCGCGCATGGTCTCGCTGATGTAGTCGGGGTGGAACTGCTGCAGGATGGCCTGCTTCTCTGCCGGGGAGAGAAACGGGAAGCTCTCCTGCAGGCGGGCAGGTCGGCTGGCCACCACCCGTTCCAGGGACTCGCGCATCTCCGGGGTGTATCCCAACATGCTGCTTCCTCCGCTGACGCTTGCTCGGCCCAGCAGGGCCTGGGGGTTAGTCGGGCTCGATGTCGCGGCTGTTGTACATCTTGCGCAGGTCGGCATCGGCGGCGGCTTTTAGGGCCGCCAGCTCCTCGTCGTACCGGCCGCTGCTGATCTCCTCCAGGCGCGCCGCCAGGTGGTCAGCCTTGGGCGCCAGGTACTTGGCGTACAGCCGCCGGCAGAGGATGGCGATGTGAGGCTGCACCTCCTCGGCCGGGCAGCGGGAGACGCACATCCCGCACATGATGCAGTCGAACGACTTGTCGGCTACGGCGGCGATGTCGCCGCGCATGGCCGCGGCCATGTAGTCTTTCACGTCCAGCTCTTGCGGGCAAGCCTTGGTGCAGGTACCGCAGGCCAGGCAGCGCAGCAGGATGGGGTAGGTGCGCACCAGCGACTCGAAGGTGGGCGTCAGCTCTTCCAGCTTGTAGGCGGCCCGCTGGCCGGGGTAGAAGGGGATCTGGGTCAGGTACATGCCGTCTTGCACCAGGGTGCCGCAGGCCAGGCCGATCTGCAGGCGATAGTCGCCCTCGATGCGGTAGACGGTGGCGCAGGCCCCGCAGAAGCCGGCGCGGCAGCCGCAGCCGCGGATCAGCTTGTAGCCGGCGTACTCCAGCGCGCCCATGATGGTCAGCGTGGAAGGCACGGCGTAGCGCTTGCCCATGATGTAGATGTGCACCATCGTCAGTTCTTCGGCCATCGCCCCCTCCGAGAGACACGGTTCGCCGCCCAGGCGCGTCCGGCAGAGTGATGAGCCCGGCGGCCTACCCCAGATAGCCTTCGGCCAAGGCGCCCAGCTCGTCCTCCCGAAAGGTGGCCAGGGGCACCTCTTCTTCCAGGCTGCGGCCAGGCAGGTAGTGGAACAGGGCCTGTACGCCCTGGCCCACCGTACGGAAGACGGTGGCCACCGGGATGCCGGCTGGGCAGGCTTCGCTGCACATGCCGCAGCCCACGCACGAGGTGACCATGTGGTTGAGTCGGGTAAGGTGGAAGAGCAAGGTGTCGGTGGGCATGCGGATCGCCCCCTTGCGCTGGACCCAGTCTACGTACTGCGTGGAAAGGTGCTGGAAGGTGGGGGTGCGGAAGATGCACTCTGGGCAGTAGCAGATGGGGCAGTTCACCATGCAGTTGTGGCAGCGAATGCAGGGGGCGAAGAACTCCAACAGCCCGTCTGGGCCGGCCAGGCGGGCCCGCGTCGCCGCCATGGCCGCCTCCCGGGCCGCTGTGCGCTCTGCCAGGAGCCCTTGGATGGCCGCCTCGCGGCCCTCGGGGGCCGGACCGGGCTGCAAGCCCAACGCTTCACCCACCCTTGGGTCCTGCGCCTGCACCCACAGCCCTGGCCCCTCCGCCACGCCCAGCCAGCCAAAGGCCAGGTCTGGTTGGTAGGCTTGGGCCGCTCCCGCTTCGGCTGGCCGGCCGGGCACAGGTTGCTCGCACAGGGCGCAGGCCTCCCGCAGGGCCGCCGAGGGCAAGGGCGCGGGCAGGCCCGGTCTGGCCAGGGCAGCGCTGTCGGCGTCCAGTGGGCAGGCCCCGAGGCAGTCCATGCTGATGACGAACAGCCGCTCCACCTGGGCCTGCTTCAGCTTCGCCAGCTCCACCAGGGCGCGGACCTCGCAGGGGCGCAGCCACACGCCGATGCGCCCCTGGGGCAGCGTCTTGGTCAGGTGGCCGGCCAGCGTGGCGCTGTTCAGCGGGAAGGTCGGGGCCAGGGGCGCCGCCTCGCTCAGGCGAGCAGGGTCCCGCACCAGGGCCGGCGTCACCGCGCCAACCGCCGGCCCCTGCAGCGGCGTCAGCAGTGCATCCACCACGCCTGCCTGCAGCAGGGCCGCCAGGGCCTGGCGCAAGGCGCCGGTCACGTCGCCGACGCAGACGTTCAGCCATCCGTGCATGGTCAGACCCCCCAGCGGCGCCGCAGCGGATTAGGCCCTTTGACTCGCAGGGCTTCCACCATCTCAGTGACGGTATCGGCGAAGAGCCGCCCTTCGCTGGCGCTGATCCACCTCAGCCAGACCCGCTCGGGGTCCAGGCCGACCTGCTCCAGGATGCCCTTGAGGATGGCCACGCGCCGGCGGGCCTTGTAGTTGCCGCTCTGGTAGTGGCAATCGCCGGGGTGACAGCCGCCGATGAGCACGCCGTCGGCCCCTTCCAGCAAGGCCCGGGCCACGTACATGGGGTCCAGCGCCCCGCTGCACATGAGGCGGATAACGCGGATGTTGGGCGGGTACTGCAGCCGGGACGTACCGGCCAGGTCTGCGCCGGTGTAGGTACACCAGTTGCACAGAAAGGCGATGATCCGTGGCTCGAACGGTTCCGTCATCCAGCGCTCCTTCGCCTGGAGGTGGCCCGGGCCTATGTCTCGCGGATGTCCATGATCTCCACCGAGATCGGCTTCAGGGCCGCCTGGAGGTCTGCCTTGCTCACCCCTTCCACCTTCAGGGTGATGAGCCGGTTGGTGGGGTCGTCGCCATGGAAGGTGCCCAAGGTGATGATGTTGCCGCCGGCCTCGGCGATCATGCGGCTCATGTCGGCCAGGATGCCTTTCTGTTCGGGCACCAGCACCGTCAGGCGCACGCCGCTCTCCCGAGCCCCCATCAGCTCCATGAAGACCCTGAAGAGGTCGGTCTCGGTGATGATGCCCACCACCAGGTCGCCGCGCATCACCGGCAGGCCGCCGATCTTCTGGTCCACCATGATGCGCGCCGCCTCTTCGATGGGCGTGAACTCGGTGACGGTGATCACATCGGAGGTCATCACTTCGCGCACCGTGAGCTTGGAGAGCAGGTAGTGCACCTCGTAGATGCTCAGGGTGGTGGCCGGCGACGGCGAGGCGTAGAGCACATCTTTCTCAGAGATGATGCCCACCAACTTCTTGTTGGCATCCACCACCGGCAAGCGGCGCACCTTGTTGTCCCGCATGCGCTTCAGCGCATCCTCCACCCGCTCCGTCTCCAAGACGGTGATCGGGTGCCGCGTCATTCGTTCTCCTACTAGCATGGCGGCCCTCCTTGTCTTCTCGAAGCTTCCCCTGGTTGTGGCAGCCCAGGGGTCGTGCAGCGGGGATGCAGCCGATGGGCGGAGCGTGGCGCTGCATCCCCCGGCGCTGCGTTGCTCACCACAGCGCAGCCTCCACCGCGGCCAAGACGCCGGCGTGTTCATGGCCCAACTGCTGGGTGGCCTTGTTGGGGCAGACCATGGCGCAGAGGCCACAGCCCTGACACAGGTATTGTACCACATAGGCGCGCCGCGTCTCCAAATCCACCCGGCGGGCGCCGTAGGGGCAGGCCTGCACGCAGAGTTCGCACCCGCTGCAGAGCCGCTCGTTCACCACTGCCCGCGTCGGCGAGAGCACAGCCGGCCGGGCCAGGAAGGCTGCAGCCCGCGCCGCGGCCGCTTGGGCCTGGGCCAGCGTCTCTTCCAGGGGGCGGGGGCTGTGGGCCAGGCCGCAGACGAACATCCCTGGCCG
>JAAYZY010000468.1 GCA_012514615.1 Chloroflexota bacterium
CCCATGCGCAGCAAGGGGCACCTGGTGGGCACGGTCTTGGTGGGCACCGAGCGCAGCAGCGTGAGCCAGGAAGAGCTGGAAGCGCTGTTGCTCACTGCAGACCAGGCGGCTGTGGCCATCGAGAACGCCCAGTTGTATGAGCGTGAGCAGACCGGCCGACGGGTGGCCGATACGTTGCTGGCTGCCAGCGCCACCCTGAGTTCCACCTTGGACTTGCAGCAGGTGCTGGACCTGGTGCTGCAGCAGTTGGAGGTAGTCATCCCGTACGACACGGCCATGGTCTTGCTGCGGGATGAAGACAAGCCGGTGCTGCAAGCGGTGGCGGTGCGGGGCAAAGCGGCCGAAGATGCTCGCGGGTTCCGCCTGCAGGTGGACAGGAACGCGCTGTATCAAGAGATGCAGGCGACGCGCCAGCCGGTGGTCATCCCCGATATCGAGGCGGACCCTCGGTGGGAAGCCGTGCCGGCGGTGGCTGACGCCCGTTCGTGGATCGGCGCGCCGCTCATCGCCAAGGGGAACATCATCGGAGAGCTGGCGCTCTTCCATTCGACTCGCGGCTTCTATGCCTGGGAGAACCCCACGCTGTTGCTGGGCTTCGCCCACCAGGCCGCGGCAGCTCTGGAGAACGCCCGCCTCTACGCCCGCCTGCGCACCCAGATGGCGGAGCTGCACCGGGCCCAGACGCGGCTGATCCAGGCGGAGAAGCTGTCTGCCATCGGTCAGTTGGTGTCGGGGGTGGCCCACGAGCTGAACAACCCGCTCACCTCGGTCTTGGGGTATGCCCAGATGCTGGTGCGCAATCGCCAGGTCTCACCAGATGTGCAAGACGACCTACAGCGCATCGCTACGCAGGCCAGCCGGGCCGCGGGCATCGTGCGCAACCTGCTGGATTTCGCCCGCGAGCAGCCGCCGGCCAAGCGCTGGATCAGCATCAACGACCTGCTGGAACGCACCCTAGCTCTTCGGTCGTATGAGCTGTCGGTGTCCAACACCTCGGTGATCAAGCGGCTGGAGCCCACAGTGCCCAACACCATGGCCGACCCCCAGCAGATGCAGCAGGTCTTCCTGAATATCATCCTCAACGCCGAACAGGCTCTGGTGGGGCACAAGGGCGGCGGCCGGCTGACGGTGCGCACGGGGGTCTTCGCGGCCCCTGGCACCGGCGAACAGGTGCTGCGCATCGAGTTCTCGGACAACGGCCCGGGCATCCCCGGGGAAATCTTGCAGCGCATCTTCGACCCGTTCTTCACCACCAAAGACGTGGGTCGAGGGACTGGGCTGGGGCTTTCCATTGCCTACGGCTATGTGACAGAGCACGGCGGCCTGATCTGGGCCGAGAACAACAACCCGCCGGAGGCCGGCGCCACCTTCTACGTGGAGCTCCCGATCCTGGGGCCGGAGACGGTGGTTCATCCGGTGGATGAACGCGTCATAGCGGACCCGCCGGAGGTAGTGGGGCGCATCCTGGTGGTGGAAGACGAGGAGCTTGTGGCGAGCCTGTTCCAACGGGTGCTGCAGGCCCGTGGCTACCAGGTCTGGCTGGCTGCCGATGGACGCCAGGCGTTGGAGATGCTGCGGGCCAGGGAGTACGACCTGGTGATCTCGGATGTGAAGATGCCCGGGATGAACGGCACCGATCTGCACGGCGAGCTGCGGCGGCTTCAGCCGATCCTGGCCGACCATACCATCTTCATCACTGGCGATACGGTCTCTCGAGAGACGCGGCAGTTCCTGGAGCAGGCCGGCGTTCCTCACCTCACCAAACCGGTGGACTTGGATGCCATGGAGCAGGCCGTCTCCCAGATGCTCAAACGGCGCAAGCAGGTTCATGGGTAGGGTTGCGGCTGCGCCCGCTGACTTGCCCGTGCGGCTGTATCGAGACCTGCCGCAGGAACGCTGGCTCAGCATGGAGATCTACGCCGACGGCTTGCTGGCCGGCCTGGCCGAGCTCGGCGGGGCTGACCTGCGCGTCTCGGCTGTGGTGGGGCCGCCGCTGGGGGCCTCCCTCTCCGGAGGGTTGGGCCGCGGGATGACGCTGTTGGCGCGGGCCTGGTTGTACCCCTTGCGAGTGCGCCAGCGGGGCGGTGAGATCAACCATATCCTCGATCAGAGCTACGGTCACTTGGTGCGCCGCTTGCACTCAGAGCGGACTGTGGTGACTGTGCACGACCTGGCGCCGCTGGCCTGCCTCGGGCCAGGGGTGGGGCGCGGCGTGGGCGACCGGCTCTGGCGGGAGGCGCTGCGTGGCACGCTCCAGGCCGCGCGCCTGGTGGCCGATTCCCAGTTCACGCGGGCCGAGATCGTCCGCCTGACGGGGTACGACGAGGCCCGGATCGCCGTGGCTCCCCCGGCGGTGGAGGCGCGTTTCCGGCCGGTGGCCGACCCTGCTGTGCTGAGGGCGGTGGCAAGCCGCTACCGCTTGCCGCCGCCGCCTTGGCTGCTGCATGTGGGGCACACCGCGCAGCGCAAGAACCTGGAGACCCTGCTTCGGGCGTTGGCGCTCTTGCCTGAGCCGGCCCCGTTGGTGCAGGTTGGCGGAACGCTCACAGCGGCTCAGCATGCTCTGGCAGAGCGGCTGGGCGTTGGCCCTCGCCTACACACCCTGGGGATTGTGCCGCGGGAGGATCTGCCGGCGCTGTACAGCTTGGCCCGGGCGCTGGTCTTCCCGTCTCGCTATGAAGGCTTTGGGCTGCCGGTGCTGGAGGCCATGGCTTGCGGCACGCCCGTGGTGTGTAGCGGCGTGGCCTCGCTGCCGGAGGTGGCTGGGGACGCGGCGCTGTTGGTGGACCCAGACGACTGCGAGGCTCTGGCCGCCGCCGTGACGCAGTTGTTTGCGCCCAGCGACCTGGGCGAGCGGCTGCGCCTGGCGGGGCTGGCTCGGGCGGCACAGTTCACTTGGGCTCGCTGCGCCGCGGCGGTGGCAGAGGTCTACCGGGACCTGTGGCGGGAGCTGGGCCCGGGACAGCCGGCGACGTTCTAGAGGGGTAGGGAGCCCACCAGCATGTGCGGCATTTGCGGCGTGGTCCGCTTCCCACAGACAACCGACGAAGACTGGGCGGCCTTGCAGCGGGTCGATGCCTTGCTGCGACATCGCGGCCCGGACGACGCCGGCTCCTGGCGTGGGGGGCCAGCAGCCCTGGCCATGCGCCGTCTGGCGGTGATCGACCTGCAGGGAGGCCGCCAGCCCATGACCGATGAAGGCGACGACCTGCAGCTGGTGCTGAACGGCGAGATCTACAACTACGATACCCTGCGGGCTGAGCTGGCCAGCCGCGGCCACCGCCTGGCCACCCAGAGCGACGCCGAAGTGGCGCTGCACCTTTACCAAGAGATGGGGCCTGCTGCAGCCACCCGCCTCAACGGGATGTTTGCCCTGGCCCTGTGGGATAGCCCCCGCCGCCGCCTGTGGCTCTGCCGTGACCCCCTGGGCATCAAGCCGCTCTACTACGGGGCGGTGGGCGGCGCGTTCTGGTTCGCCTCGGAGTTGCCAGCGCTGATGGCCGGCCCGGCCTGGCCGCGCCGGGTGGACCCTCAAGCGGTGAACCAGTACTTGGCCCTGCGCTACATCCCGGCCCCCCGCACCGCCTGGCAGGGGGTGCACAAGCTCCTGGCCGGCTGCTCCCTTCTTCTGGATGAACGCTGCGTGGCCGTGTCGCCCTACTGGGAGCTGCCCTCCTTGGCAGGGGACCAAGGGGCCAGGCGCAGCGATGGGGAGTGGGCCCAGGCCCTGCAAGAGGCGATGCGGGCAGCCGTGAGGCGGCAGATGGTGAGCGACGTGCCTCTGGGCGCATCCCTGTCTGGTGGGCTCGATTCCAGCGCCGTGGTGGCCTTCATGGCCGAGGCGCGTGTCGAGCCTGTGCATACCTTCGCCGTCACCTTCCCCGGTTGGCCGGGCCTGGACGAGAGGCCCTACGCCCGGCGGGTGGCCCAACATCTGCACACACGGCACCGGGAGATCGAACTCCCGCTGGATGTGCCTCGCCTCTTTGAGGAAGCGGTGGCGGCCAGCGGCGAGCCGCTGGCTGATCCGGCGGCCCTCCCCACGCTGGCCATGGCCCGGGCGGCCCGTCAGGAGGTGACGGTGGCGCTCACCGGCGAAGGGGCGGACGAACTGCTGGGCGGCTATGGCTGGTACCGCTGGGCCCAGCGCCCCACGCTGCCGGTGCCCCGCCCACTGCGACAGGGCCTGCTGCGCACGGTGCGGCGGGCCTGTCGTGGGCGCCGCGGCGGGCGCACCGTGCAGTCGTACCTGGTGGCCGACCCGCTGTCGCGCTACGCCGACCTGGCCGCCTCGTCTGCGTTCCAGACGTGGGAGCGAGAGCGCATTGCCGGGCCGTTGCTGCGGGAGGCCCTGAGCGATCTCTCGTTGGAGCCGTTCTTCGCTGAGCGTCTGGCCCCCGGGGCGGGGGGCGATTGGCAGGCGCGCTTCCAGCGGCTGGATCTGCTGGTCTGGCTGGAGGGCGACCCCCTGGCCAAGGCCGACCGCATGACAATGGCCGCCTCCCTGGAGGCGCGCCTGCCGTTCCTGGACCGTGAGGTGGTGGAGCTGGCCCTGGCCATGCCCCCAGACCTGCTAGTGCGTGGGGCGACGCACAAGTACGTCCTAAGGCAGGCGGTGCGCTCCCTCCTGCCGCCGGAGGTGGCCAGCCGACGCAAGCACGCCTTCGACCCGCCGGTGGGGCACTGGCTGCGTGGGCCCCTGCGGGAGCGGCTGCAGGCGCTGCCCACGCACCCCGGCGTGGCCGGAAGCGGGGTGCTGGACCCAGCCCCGGTGGCCAAGCTGGTGCGGGCGCAATTGGCCGGGCGGGACCACGGCCGTGGCTTGTGGACCCTGCTTGTGTGGGCGGCTTGGTGGGAGCAGGAGGGAGCGTAGCATGGTCTGGCGGGTGCTCTACGTGGACCACGCCGACTGGATGGGGGGGGCGGAAGAGAGCCTGCTGCTCCTGCTGCGGCACGTGGACCGCCGGCGCGTCGAGCCGTTGCTGGCCGCTGCGCCGGGCGCGCCGCTGGGAGAGGCGGCTCGGCAAGCGGGCGTGGCGGTGGTGGAGGCCTCTTTGGGGCGTCTGCGGGGCCGCAGCCTGTGGGCCGCCGGCGCGGAGCTGGCCGCGGGGGTGCAGGCGCTGCACGGCGTGGTCAGGCAAGTCCGCCCGCACCTCCTGCATGCCAACGTGGCCCGGGCCGCAGCCTACGGCGCGGCCGTGAGCCTGAGGTCAGGTGCGCCCCTCGTCTGGCACGTGCGCGATATTCACGACCGCCGCCGGCTGACGGAACGGGCCCTGCTGCAGGGGGTAGGGCGGGTGGCTCGGGCCATCATCTGCCCCTCCCGGGCGGTGGCGCAGCCGCTGCCGGGCGTGGCGCAGCGCAAGGTGCATGTGGTGCCCAACGGCGTGGACGCGGCGGCCTTTGCCCCCAACCCTGCGGAGCGAGCTGCCTGGCGCACCGTCTGGGGGATCGCCCCAGAGGAGGTCCTCGTCGGGACGGTGGGTTGGTTGGCCCCCTGGAAGCAGCCCGAGCAGTTCCTGGCCATGGCCGAGCGCGTAGCTGCCGCCTGCCCGCAGGCCCGTTTCGTGGTGGTGGGCGAGGCGGCTTCCCCGCAGTACGGCAGCTACGTGGATGGCCTGCGGTCCAGAGCGGCGGCCTCTCTGGGGCAGCGCCTGCTGTTCGCTGGCCCTCAGACGGCCATGCCCGGGGTGATGGCGGCGCTGGACCTGCTGGTGCACACCGCCCGGGCCGAGCCGTTCGGCCGGGTGCTGCTGGAGGCCATGGCCGCTGAGCGGCCGGTGGTGGCCTATGCCGATGGCGGTGTGCCGGAGGTGCTGCATGGCCGGCTTGTGCCGCCGGGCGACCAAGGCGCCCTGGCGGCGGCGGTGCTGGAACTGGCGCGTCAGCCCGCGCTGCGGACCGCCATGGGGCGGGCGGGACGCGCCCATGTGTTGGCCGGATTCACCGCCGAGGCCATGGCTCGACGCACGGAAGCGGTCTATGAAGCCGTGTTGGGGCGAGGGAGGGAGTAGCTTCATGCGCGTCTGCATCGACGGACGGGTGATTCA
>JAAYZY010000469.1 GCA_012514615.1 Chloroflexota bacterium
CATCGCCGCCTACGCGGCGGAGCAGCGGTTGACGGTCGGCCTCATGGCCAACGGGAGCTGGCCGCGAGCCGACCAGCCGATCAAGGTGCTGCCGGGCCGCGCCCCTTCTCAGTTGACCAGCGTGCTGGAAGCCTTGGCTGCGGTGACCCCCTTTGCCACCGACACCGTGGAAGACCTGCTGAGCCGAGAAAGCCCCCGGCTGCCTTGGGGAGCCACGCTGGTGGTGGTTACCGGGATGCTCACCCCGGAGCTGCTGTGGACGCTGCAGCGCCTGCGCCAGGTGGGGCGGCGCGTGGTGTTGGTTTCGCTGGCCCAGCAAGCGCCGCCGCAGGACGAGCTTGTGGGCATCCCTTGGTTCCACCTGCCCCGGGGCAACCCGGCCGCACGTGACACGGACGACGCGGGCTCGGAGGCCGCCTGAGGTGAGCAGCACGCTGCAGAGCCGGCGGTCTCCGGCGCGCTTCTTCAGCCGCATCAACTGGCGGCGTGAGGCCCTCTACCTGGCCGCCATCGGCATGGAGACCTGTCTGCTGGCGCCCTGCTACCTGCTGGTGCGGGCGCAGGGCATCCGCCTGGTGCAAGGGTACCCTGCCGCGCAAGCCGCCGCCGTCCAGATGCCGGCCGTGCCTATGGGCATTGCAGTCGCTCTCCTGCTGGCCGCCATGGTCTACGGCTTGCGCGGTCTCTACGCCTTGGAGCTTCCGCTGGGCCGGCAGCAGCGGTTGCTGGCCGGCCTCATAGTGATCAGTTGGCTGGCAAGCCTCTGGTGGAGCGTGGGACAGGGTCGGCCGCCGTGGGAGCTGGGCTGGGTGAGCGCCGGCTTGCACGACCTGACCCACGCCCTGAGCCTGATGCCGCTGGCGTTGATGAACACGGCCGGGGTGCTGGTGTTGTGGTGGCGAGCCATCACCCTCGCCCAACGCATGATCTCGCTGTGGACCGTAGGGCTGGCTTTCCGCGCCGGCCTGCTGCTGCTGGTCTTGGCGGTCGCTGGCATGGCCCTCTTCCAGCCGGCCTGGGCCCCGCCGTTCATCGTGGGTTACTTCTTCTACAGCCTGCTGGCGGTGGGCCTGGCCCGCATCGAAGAACTGGCCGAAGAAGGCGGGGCTGCCGGATCCGGTTTCTCCGCCCGCTGGCTGATCATCCTCACCCTAGCCAGCGCCGCACTGGCCGGCCTGGGGCTGCTGGCCTCCTCGCTATACTCCATCGAAGGGATTCGCCAGGTGCTGATCTGGCTCTCGCCCCTGTGGCGGTTCCTGGAATCGGTCTTCTACTTCGCCTTCTCGCTCATCGCCCGCCTGTTGGAGCCGGTCCTCATCTGGCTCATCGAGCTGGTGCAAAGCCTCTTCCGCGCCCTTCCGGCGGTCGACTTCCAAGGGGTCGCTGAGCCGCCGGCCATGCCCACGTCTCAACCGGGCGAAGCCTCGCCCATGCAGCGGGCGGTGGAAGAAGCCCTCCGTTACGGCTGTGTGGGTGGCGCATTCGTGGCGGCGATCCTGGCGCTTCTGATCCTGCTGCCGCAGCGCCTGCAGCGCCGCCCGCCGGTGGACGAGACCCGCGAGTCGATTTGGGAAGGGGTGGATCTGGCGGGAGCCTGGAACAGGGGCGCCGGCCGCCTGCGGGAGCTGGGCGAGATGGTGCGCCAATATGGGGTTGGGAGCAGCTTCCTGAAGGCGCTCTCGGTACGGCGTCTGTACGCCCAGATGTGTCGCTTGGCCGGCGAGCGCGGGTACCGACGGAGCCTCTCCGAGACGCCCTACGAGTATCTGCCCACCTTGGGGCAAGCCTACCCCCAAGGGGCCGACGAAGTGCAACTGATCACCGAAGCCTACGTGCGCGCCCACTACGGCGAGCTGCCCACCGCCGAGAGCGAATGGGAGGCCATGAGGGCCTCTTGGGAGCGGCTCAAGGCCCTCCCCAGCTCGAGCCGGGCTCAGGGGGAGGCCGCGGCCAAGCGGTAGAGGCACCCCTCTCGCGCCGGCCCGGCCCAGACCAGCTCCTGCGCTGGGACCTCCAGGAGGCCGGCTAACAGCACCCGGCACCAGTCGCAAGCCCACTCAGGGGGCTGGTCCGCCTTGGGGTGGGGGCAGCCCATGCGCAGCACCAGGTTACCGTTCCACTCCACGTACCAGCCCAGGGTCACCCCCTGCCGCTCCAGGTAGCGGGCCGCCCGCTGAAGCCGCCCTTCCACAGGCAGCGGCGCGCCGCCCCCCCCAACAGGCGCCAGCACGCGACGGGCCGCCCGAGCCGCCAGCCCATGCCACTCGGCCGCAGGCAACCGCTGGTGAAGCTCCTGCAGCAGCGCCTGGCAGAGCAGGCCCGCGCCGTCCGGGAAGCGGGCCTCGCCGATCGCCGTCAAGGCGAACACCTGGCGCGGTCGCCCTGGCCGCCCGCAGCGCTCAAGCCGCGCCAGCTCCACGCTGCCTTGCCCCGTGAGCACGCTCAAGTGGTGGCGCACCGCCATGGGCGAGACGCCCAGCGTCTCCGCCAGGTCTTCCACAGTCGCTTGCCGACGCTGCCGCAGCAAAGCCAGGATGCGTCGTCGGGTCGTCTGCACAGGCTCACTCCTCACGGCCCGCCCCAGGGCGGCCCCACAGGCGATTCTAACATGGCGGCAGAGGGCTGTCAACCGCACCGCCGCCCCCCCGCCCAGCCGGCAGGTAAGCCGATCCCTCCCGGGCGAATAGAAAGGGCCTGGAAGCGATGCTTCCAGGCCCCTATGGATAACGCTGCGCCTTGGCGAGGCCAGCGGAACGCCCCCTCGGGCTATGCGCCAGTGGGCCGGCTGCCCAGCGTCAGTTGCACCTGCATCTCTCGTCCTTCCCGCACGATGGTGAGGGTGACCCCCTGACCGACCTGCGTGTTGCGGGCGAGGTAGACCAGCAGGTCATCGAACTTCTGCACCGCTTGACCGTCCACGGCGATGATGATATCGCCGTCGGCCTCCACCTCCACACCCCGGAAGGTAACCGTGGCGCCTGTGGCCCCGCGCAGGCCCGCCCTGTCGGCAGGGCCGTTGGCCGTCACTGCGATCACCTGGACGCCGCGCTCCACCGGCAGATCCAGCGCCTTGGCCAAGTCGGGCCCCACGGTGCGGCCGGTGATGCCCAGCCAGGGGTGCTCGTAGCGCCCCTTCTCGATGAGGGCCGGCACCACACGCTTCACCTGGTCCACCGGCACGGCGAAGCCCACGCCAGCGTTGGAGCCCGCCGTCGACTGGATGGCCGAGTTCACGCCGATGACCCGCCCTTGGGAATCCAGCAGCGGCCCGCCGGAGTTGCCCGGGTTGATGGCCGCGTCGGTCTGGATCACTTCAGGCAAGGAGAACTGGCTGTTGCTCATGGAGAGCGTACGCCCGATGGCGCTGACGATGCCCGAGGTCATGGTGCCAGCCAGGCCAAACGGGTTGCCAATGGCGATGGCGCGGTCACCCACCCGCACCTGGCTGGAGTCGCCCAGTTCCACCGGGTACAGCTCGGCCACGTCCACATCCACCTTGATCACCGCCAAGTCGCTGTCCGGGTCGGTCCCCACCACCGTGGCCGGCACGGTCACATCGTCGAAGAAGGTCACCTCAAGCTCCTGAGCGCCCTCCACCACATGGTTGTTGGTGACGATGTGCCCCTGTCGGTCGTAGACGAAGCCAGAGCCCACCCCTTCTTCCAAGAACGGCTCTTGGTCGGGTCCCTGCTGCCCCTGGGGCACCATGTACTGCATCATCTCAGACACCTTGGCCACGCGGATGTTCACCACCGCCGGGTTCACCTTCTCGTAGACCTGATTCAGCAGCGCAGCCTCGTGGTCTGCCGCCAACGCCGGGGCGGGCGCGGTAGGCTCGCTGGCCACAGGCGTGGGGCTAGCCACCACAATGCGGGTGACCACGGCCGGCGGCTGCGGCGTGGGCACCTGGGTGGGTTCGGCCACCACCACCCGTGTCACCACGGCCGGGGGCGGCGTGGGCTGCGCCGAGAGCCGCTCGCTCAACAGCGCGGCAGGGGCGCACGCCAGGGTAGTCAAAGCCAGAAGGGCCATCAGGCCCAGCACAAGACCACGAGGGGTCACTCTGTTCCTCATGTCACTCACCTCCCCTTCCACCGGAAGAGATCAAGACGGAGAATCGGCCAGGCAAGGGCATTGTTCACCCCACCTGGCCAGATTCTAGCGCCTTCAGATTAAGCGCAGATGAAGGCCCCATCAGCCGGCGCGAGGCCAGCCTCAGTCTCGGCTGCGCATGCCCGACAGCAGCAGGCCGTAGTAAAGCAGCGTGGAGAGCGACTGCGCCAGCGCCGCCACATAGGTCAGGGCCGCCGCGTCCAGCACCTTCTTGGCCCCCCGCAGCTCCACCTCGCTGGTCATGCCCGACTGAGAGAGCAACGCTACTGCCCGCTTGCTGGCGTTGAACTCCACCGGCAGGGTGACCAGGGCAAAGAGGCTGGCTCCGGCGAAAGCCACCACGCCAGCCAGGGCCAGGTCCGGCTGATCCATCAGCAGACCGGCCATGAAGACGATGGGGCCCACCCACGAGCCGACGGTGACCGCCGGCACCAGACTGCCCCGCAGACGCAACGGGGCATAGGCCTCGGCATCCTGCATGGCGTGCCCAATCTCGTGGGCTACGATACTCAGGGCCGCCACAGACGGCACGTTGGCCACGCCCGGCGAAAGCCGCAGCGTCTTGCTGCGCGGGTCGTAGTGATCGCTGAGCTCGCCAGGCGTCCCTTCGATGCTCACGGTAGAAAGGCCCACCTGGGGCAGCAGCGCCCTCGCCGCCTGCAGCCCGGTGATGTTGCGTTCGTTGCGTACCTTGGTGTACTTCCCGTAGGCCGAACGCACGCGGGCCTGGGCATACAGGGCCAGGAGCAGGGCCGGTAAGGCAAACAGCCAATAGGTCATGGTGACCGCCTCCTCTCACAGGGTGGCTAGACCACCCCTTCTCAAGCCATCGTACGGGAAGAGTATCGAAAGCGCATCAGAACAACAGCAGAATCTCATCAGAGGAACGAAGGCTCCCGCTACGGCGATACGGCCCCCCTGGG
>JAAYZY010000470.1 GCA_012514615.1 Chloroflexota bacterium
AAATAGGTGGGCAGCACGCAGCCATCCACAGGGTATCCCACAGTTATCCCCCACTTACCCACAGCGCCCGGCCCCCGCGAGGCCGCGGCCAGGCGTTCGACCGTGTGCACAGGCAGGCCGGCCCGCCCACTTGCCCCGGGCCGCGCCGTATGGTAAGATACCCCCCGTCGCCCACCGGCGGCGCACACCACCGAGAGGGGCATCCGTCCACGTGAAACGCTCGTTGACCACCCGAGGGCGTCGCGACCTGCTGGCGTTGGGGGTCTTCGCCCTGCTGACCCTGGGCCTCAGCTACCCGCTGCTGACCCGCTTCTTCACCCACGTGCCCGGCAGCCCCACCTGGGCCTTCGATGAGTACACCTTCGTCTACAACCTGTGGTGGTTCAAGCACGCCCTCTTCGACCTGGGCGCCAACCCCCTCTACAGCGACTACGTCTTCTATCCGGTAGGGGTCAGCTTCGTCCTCTACACCTATGTGCTGTATCACGCCCTGGTCTCGCTGCCGCTGCAGCCGTTCCTGCCTCTGCCGGCCGTGAGCAACGCGTTGCTGCTGCTGGCCACGCTGCTCAGCGCCTTCGGCGCCTACCTGCTGGTGGGCTACCTGCTGCGGCGCGAGCGGACCCCCCAGCGGCTGAGCCCAGGGGTCATCTGGCTGGCGGCAGTGGGCGGGGGCGTCTTCTACGCTTTCGCCGCGCCTCGGGCCATCTACGCCGCCCTGGGCCACTACGATATGTTCAGCACCCAGTGGCTGCCGTTCTTCGCGCTCTACCTGGTCAAGACCGTCCACGAACGCGGCTGGCGCAACCCGGCGCTGGCCGGCCTCTTTGCGGCCCTGGCCCTGCTATGCGAGATGATCTTCGGCGTCTTCCTGGCCCTGTTGGCCCTAGTCTACCTGGCAGTGGCCTGGCGTCAGGGAACCTGGCGAGGCGTGGCCTGCTGGCCCTGGGGCGCTGCGCGGCCGCCGGCCTGGCTGGGCTTGGCTGGCAAGTTGGCCCTGGTGGGGCTCACGGCCGCCCTGATCTATGCCCCGGTGCTGGGCTTCATCGTGGTGGAGCTGCAGCAGGACTACATCATCACCGGGTGGGGCCACGCCGACCAGCTTTCCGCCGATCTGCTGGGGTTCGTCACGCCCACAGCCCTCAACCCCTTCTGGGGTGAAGACTGGACGCAGCACCTGGCCCAGGTGAAGCAGGGCACGGCCCGCTTCGCCGACGTGAACACCGTGGTGGTGGGCTGGGGCTTGCTGGCCTTGGCGGCCCTGGGCTGGCTCTGGCGGCGACGGTCGGTGCGGGCCTGGCTGTGGACGGCAGGCTTGTCGGCGGTGTTCAGCCTGGGGCCGCTGCTGCAGATCAACGGACAGGCGGTCTTCGATCTCGACGGCCTGAAGGTCAACTTCCCCATGCCGTTCATCCTTCTGCACTACATCCCCGTGGTGCAGGGCAACCGGGCTCCCAACCGTTTCAGTGTCATCCTGCTGCTGGCCGTGGCCGTGGCGGCGGCCTACGGGCTGGCCTGCCTGATCGGCTCGGCGCGGCGGCGGTTGGCCCGGCGGCCTGGCGCTGCTCGCCTGGCAGCCCCGGCCCTGGCCGGCCTGGTCATCGTGGGGGCGATGCTGGAGCATCTGGCCCTGCCCCTACCCCTCACCGACGCCCGCGTGCCGGCCTTCTACCAAGAGCTGGCCCAGGAAGAGGGCGACTTCTCCATCCTCACCCTGCCCCTGGGCTGGCGGGATAGCTTCGGCGTCCTGGGCGACGAGAGCACCCAGGTGCAGTACTACCAGACGGCCCACGGCAAGCGCCTGATCACCGGCAACACCACCCGCCACCCGCCCTTCACCTTCGACTACTACGCCCGTCTGCCGCTCTTCAGCGCCGCCGCTGACCTTCAGCTCTATCGGGAGCCGGCGCCGGAGACGGTGGCCAAGGCCCAAGCCCAGGCGGCCGATCTGCTCTACCTCTACGACGTGTGCTACCTGGCGGTGAACCCGGCCGTGCCCGGCCGACTGCCCTACGCCGACACCCGCGACAGGGCGGCCCAGTTCATGCGCCAGGTGGTGCCCTTGGAGCCAACGCCGGTCTACGACGGCGACGGTTTGGTGGTCTACCGCACCCGGCAGGCGGAGCCGCAGAGCGGCTTCCGGGTGGACCTGGGCGACGAGGCGGCCTGGATGTACCAGGGTCCCGGCTGGAGCCACGACGAAGAGATTGCCGGCTCTGGCGCAGTGTGGGCGGTCGCCCCACAGGCTACCCTCTACCTGCCCCTGAGGGAGACCGGCCCACACCGCCTGACGCTGCGGGCCTGGCCCTTCGCCTGGGAAGGCTCGCGGCCCCAGGTGGTTGCGGTGGAGGTCAACGGCCAGCGGCTGCCTGACACTCTGACCCTCCAGGCTGGCTGGGGTGAATACGGCCTGGACGTACCGGCGTCGGCTCTGCGGTCAGGGCTCAACGTGGTGACTCTCCGCTTCGCTCACCTCACGGCCCCGCGGGACGTGCTGCCCGGCCAGCAGGCCGTGGGCGCTACCGGCGTGGAGACGCCGGTGGATATCGAGGTGCACAGCGCCGGCGCGGAAGGCGGCAGCTTCGCCTACATCACCGTGGGTCACGGCAAGGAAGCAGCGGACGCCTCGGCCCACCGCCGCGGCTACAACGTGGCCGTGGTGCATGAGCGGAGCGGCGAGGTGCTGGCCAGCCGGGGCTTCGACACCTGGGCCAACGTCTACGAGTCAGAGCGGCTGGCCGCCTTCCTGGCGGAGATCCCGGCGGGGCGCATCGTGGTGGCGGCGGCCCAAGAAGACGCCGGCCGCAGCCTCACCGATGACGCCCTTCGTGCCTTGGGCAGCATCGGCGCAGCGACGGACGTGCGCGGGCAGGAAGGCCTGGCCCACGCCGTGGTAGGCGTCAAAGGCGCAGCGCCCGGCGCCGCCCTGGAGCTCACCGACCAGCGTTCTGCCTACCTGCGCATTGGCCGCAACCCCGACGACCGCACTCTGGGAGCGGCGCTGGACTGGGTCGGCCTGGACCCCCTGGAGCCGTAGACTTTTCCGAAAGATTCCTCATGCCCTGGCCCAGCGGGCCAGGCCCAACGAAGGAGCA